>CANFLZ010000028.1 GCA_947448135.1 Flavobacteriales bacterium | reverse complement strand
TGGATTGAAGCCGAGATGATGGATGGTAATCGAATTCGAAAGAACGTAATGAAATAAACCAAAAAGGGGCGCAAGCCCCTTTTTTTTCCTTAATCTGAATGAGAAAAATTTTATTGTTGATTTTGGTTTGCCTCTCTGTGGAGGGGTGGTCTCAGAAGTTGGGCAAGGTTGCAGGTATCGTCAAGGATGCCTTCACCAATGAAACGATTCCATCGGCGGTAATCGTTTGGGGCGAAAAAATGGACCAAGGCATGATTGCCAATGTTGATGGTACTTTTGAATTAGAAATTCCACAAGGTGGTCAACGCATTTTATTCAAATGTGTTGGTTATGACGATCAAACAGTTGAAGTTTTGGTTGGATCCAAGAAAACCGATATAGAGGTTTTGATGGTTTTGCAAAACCGCAAGGAATTGGTGATTGTCACCGATTTGGTGGTGGGTAGAAAAGTTCCGGTTGCTTATTCGAACATCGATATGAAACGTATCGATGAAGAATTGTCAGGACGTGAGATGGCAACATTGGCCAACACAACGCCAGGAGCCTATGCCACTCGTTCAGGTGGAGGTGATGGAGATGCACGGGTTACGATTCGTGGATTTTCTGGAAACAACGTTGCGGTGATGTTGGATGGAGTTCCAGTCAATGACATGGAAAATGGTACAGTATACTGGAGCAACTGGTTCGGTTTGGATTTGGTCACACAAACCACTCAGATTCAAAGAGGTTTGGGTGCTTCTAAGCTGGTGATCCCAGCAGTTGGGGGAACCATGAATATCATTACGCGAGGCATCGAATCAAAAAGAAGAATTCAAGTCAAACAAGAATATGCATTTGGAGCATTTGCCAGAACATCATTTGGGATGAATACAGGCAAATTGAAAAATGGATGGGCTTTCTCTTTTGCCGCATCGATCAAAGACGGAAAGGGTTGGGTAGATGGAACGGATACCCGCGGAGCATTTGGGTTTTTTAAAGTGGAGAAAAAGACAGGCAATCATTTGATGAGTTTTTATGCCATGGCAGCGCCGCAAAGACATGGGCAGCGGTCTCGAACAGATGCGGTGGCCATGTACTCTCATAGTTTAGCTGAAGAAGTTGGAGCCCCAACTACTTTTTATCAAAGTTCGATAAAACCTAATGAGCAAATTTTTGAAGGTGGAGTGAATTACAATCCTGATTTGGGTTACTTATCGAGGTATACTTATTCGAATGGAGTAAAGAGTGATGTTGATATTTCTCGACCCTTCAATGCACGACAAAATTTTTACTTCAAGCCACAGATGTCATTAAAAGATGTTTGGACGATTAACCCGCACAGTTTTTTATCAACCGTTGCCTATTTTTCTATGGGTAGTGGTGGAGGGACTAATTGGAATGATAGGCCGACACCTTCAGATTATAAAGTTGATGGGACTGTAAATGTTCAGGCCTTTTATGATAGGAATACGGGAGCTAGCCCTCCGCTTTTTGTAGGACCAGATTACAATATAAATCCTTTGGTTAGTGCCACTGAACGCTATAATGTATCGAAATATATCAAGGCTAACATGAATGATCATAGATGGGTGGGTGCTTTGAGCACCTATAACAATGAGATCAATGAAAACTGGACTTTTTCAGGCGGATTGGACTTGCGTTACTATAAAGGCATACATTATGGGAAAATTTATGATTTGCTTGGAGCGGATTACATAGTTAATTCTCAGTATATAAATTACAATAATCCAAATTTAGTTTTGAGAGAGGGAGATATTACAGACTCCCATTTTGAATCTAGAATAAATTGGGGTGGGGTATTTGGACAATTTGAATATTCTAATAAAAGGTTTGTTTCTTTCATCAGTGCATCTGCGGCATATACCGGATACAATAGGGTGGATTATTTCGCTCCCAAAAGAATTAATATTGATGGGGTTTATTACAATACAGGATATGTAATGCCTCCGCCTCCCGCGTCCAATGTAATCAGTCTAGTTTCGGATACTACGTATGTCAACGGTCAAGCCATTTATAGTGGGATGCCAGGTTCGCAATATCAAAATACAGGCTGGTATTATCGTCCAACTTTCACAACCAAAGCAGGGGTGAAATATACCTTGACTGAGCAACTTTCGGTTTTTGTCAATGGAGGATATTTGGATAAAGCACCGATCTTCAATCAAGTTTATAATTATTCAAATGATAGATTTAACACAGTATATAACGAAAAAATTTTAAGCTTTGAAAACGGATGGAGTTATAAGAGCAAAAAGTTTACTTCAAATGTGAATGTTTATTATACACAATGGAAAAACAAGCCATTTACAAATGGATTGTCAGTACCCAATCCAATGGACCCAAGCACAAATATTTCGGTAAATATTCAAGGAATGGGTGCAACACATAAGGGTATTGAATGGGACGCAGCAATAAAAATAACTGATCGAATAACCTTGGAAGCATTGGCTTCTTTTGCGGATTGGCGATGGATGACAGGAGATACTATCTTTTTATTCGACAATGCAAACCGACCGATTTATTTTGCAGATACTACGAAAGGTCAGTATTTTGTCACTTATGATGCATACGGTGTCCATGTCAGTGATGCCGCACAAACCCAGTTGGGGCTGATGTTGCGTTATGAGTGGGAAAATGGCGCATATATCAAAGGTCGATATACATGGTTCGATCGTTATTATGCTGACTTTAATCCATTCACGTTAACAGGAGAGAATAGCCGACGAGATTCGTGGAGAATACCATCATACGGAACTATGGAGTTGCATGCGGGTTATTCCATCACTGATTCTTGGAAAACAAGATGGGATTTCAGAGCAAGTGTATTCAATGTATTCAACTCTTTATTTATTACAGATGCCAAGACGAATGACGCAAATGCTCTATATACAGATAAGTCAACTCAAAATTATTTCACATCAAGTTCAGCAGGGGTATTCGTCGGTCAGCCCCGTTGGTTCAGTTTATCAGTGGCCGCATCTTTTTAAAATTTGAAAATTAATTCCATGAAAAAAATAATTTTACTTTTCTCGATGCTGTTGTCTCTCGGAGCAACAGCTCAGGTAGTCATCAATGAGATTGATGCCGACCAAACCGGCACAGATGCTGCGGAGTTTATTGAGTTGTATGGTACCCCAGGCCAGTCTTTGAACGGACTGGTGATGGTGTGGTTCAATGGCTCAGGCAATACTTCTTACAATGCCATTGACTTAAATGGTTTTACTATTCCTGCTTCGGGTTATTTCGTAGTTGGAAATTCTGGCGTAGCCAATGTGAATTTGACTTTCGCGAACAACACTTTGCAAAATGGAGCGGATGCTGTTGCAATCTATACCGGAACTGCTGCTGCTTGGCCCAATGGAACTGCTGTTAGTGCTACAGGGTTGGTTGATGCTGTTGTCTATGAAACAGATGACGCCGATGCGACAGTATTGTTGTCAACCTTGACTCCTGGTCAGCCTCAAGTAAACGAAGCTGCTGCAACTGCAACAGTGAACAATTCTTCTTCAAGAATCCCAGATGGGGGTGCTGCTTTTAATAGCACAGCTTATGTTGCGCAAGCGCCAACGCCAGGTGCTTCAAACTCTGGTGATATTTTGGGATGTATGGACAACACAGCTTGTAATTACAATGCCAATGCAACAGTAGACAATGGATCTTGTGCAATGCCAGGCGATGCTTGCGATGATGGAAATGCGGCTACTGCAGGTGATGCATATGACGCGGGTTGTGTTTGTACAGGTACAGCTGCTGGATGTATGGATGCTACTGCATGTAACTTTGATGCAGCTGCTTTGGTGGACAATGGATCTTGCTTCTATGTGGGTAGCACATGTAATGACAACAATGCAACTACAATCAATGATGTCGTTGATGCAACATGTACTTGCGTGGGTGAACCAACAGGTGCGAGCACAATCGTATTGGCACAACAAGCTGGAGCGGGCGCTTCAGTGACCATTACAGGTATCGTTACCAACGGAATTGAAATGGGAAGCACTGTGCGTTATGTTCAAGATTTTGCAGGTGGTATCGCTGTTTACCCGGGTACTGCATGGTCTACTTTTGCTGCGCCCAATCGTGGTGATCAAGTAACCATTTCAGGTACATTGTCTTCTTACAGTGGGTTATTAGAATTAGGGCCAACTGTTACTGCTGTTACTGTAAACGCGACCAACCAAACTTTACCAACGCCTCAATTGATTATCCCATCTCAATTGGGTGAAGCTTACGAAGGTGAATTGGTAACAGTAGAAAATGTTGTTTTTGATTTGGCGGGTTCTGTGATTTCTGGAAACTCAACGTATGGTTTTACCGCAAATGGAATTGCTGGTGTCATTTACATCCGCAATGGATCTGTTTTGGTTGGTCAAAATCTTCCAGCAAGTGCAATCACTTTGGTGGGAATCGTTTCTCAATATGATGCAGTTGCTCCATTTGATTCTGGTTACCAAATTTTACCTCGTGATGAGAATGACTTTATCTTGCCTCCAGGGGTTGCCATCATTGGTTCTGTTTCACAAACCAACATCACAACAACTTCTTTTGATTTAAGCTGGGCAACCAACAATACAAGTGATAGCCAAGTGAATTTCGGTTTGACCAATGCGCAAGGTGATTCTGTTTATGTTGCAGGAAGTACTACCGACCACGTTGTTACAGTTGCTGGATTAGAGCCTGGAACGATTTATTACTGCTCGGTTACTTCAACCAATCCAGATGGATCTTCAACTTCTACTGTTCGTCCATACGCAACCAAGTCTTTGAGTTCTGGTATTATTCGCGCTTATTTCAATAAGTCTGTAGACAATTCTTACGCAACAATTGAGCAAGCTGCTACATTGGGTGCTAACTCAAACGATAGTATTGCGGCCTATATCAATAAGGCGCAAACTTCATTGGATATTGCTATTTATAACATTACCAATGATCCTGTCATCATTGATGCCATCAATGCTCGTCATGCGGCGGGTGTTCAAGTTCGTGTAGTGGTGGATGGCTCAACTGCGGCAACGGGTATTGCTTCTTTGAATGCCAATATCCCAGTTCTTGAGCGTATCAATACTTCAGGTACGGGTATCATGCACAACAAATTCATGGTTGTTGATGCTGACGATGCGAATAACGCATGGGTTTGGACGGGTTCTATGAACTGGACTGACGGTAACATGTACAACGACTTCAACAATATCATCATCTTCCAAGACCAATCTATGGCTCGTGGATATCGTTTGGAGTTTGAAGAAATGTGGGGTGGTTCTGGTGCAAACCCAGGAAGCGCTGTTGGATTCTTCGGTTCTCAAAAAACAAGCAACACGCCTACCAATTATGTATTGGGTCCAAATGATACACATGTTGAATCTTATTTCTCTCCAACGGATAATACCAATGGTGCGATCATCAAAACCATTCAAACAACGGATGCGAACTTGGATTACGCGATCTTGGCTTTCACTCGTACAGACATCGCTGACGCCATCATCGGAGAAGATGATTTGTTCTTGGTTTTGGTTCGTGGTATGATTGAGCAAACTTCTGACGCTGCGTCTGAATACGCATACTTGCAAGCGGCTGGACAAACTGTCGTTTCTCAAGAAGGTATTCCTTATGATTTACACCACAAATATTGCATCGTGGATCACAGTACATTGGATTCAGATCCTACCGTATTGACTGGTTCACACAACTGGAGTAGTGCTGCTCAAACAACCAACGATGAAAATACTGTTGTAGTTCACGATCCTCGTATTGCCAACTTGTACTTGCAAGAATTCATGGCACGTTGGGGTGTTACAGGTGTTGACGAAAACGACGCACAACAAATGATGGTGTATCCCAATCCTGCTCCTCAATTTGCTTGGGTTGGTTTGCCAAAGTCTGAACAACAAGGCGACTTGTCCATCTATGACATGAAAGGCAATTTGGTGAAGACTGTGAAAATTCAAGCGGGTATGAATTCAATCGCTTTGGACAACATGGCTAGCGGAACCTATGTATTTGTCGTGAAATCTGCTCACAAGTCTTGGAACAAGACTGTTGTTGTAGAATAATCGATAACGGACCATCTTCATGGAATGGTCATGAAGCAATAAAAACCCGGATTTATTCCGGGTTTTTTTATTTCCTTACAATCCACTTTGTGCTTTTGATAATTCCAAATTCTCACATGAAAACTTTGGAGGTGAAGCAATAGCTTCGAAACATGAAGGTACACCTAATAGCGATTGGAGGAAGTGCGATGCACAATATGGCCATTGCCTTGCACGAGAAAGGATTGCAAGTTTCTGGAAGTGATGATGAGATATTTGAGCCAAGCAAATCTCGCCTGGCCAAGAGGGGACTAATGCCAGAAAAAATGGGTTGGGATGCACAACGCATTCAACCGGATATGGATGCCGTGATTGTTGGGATGCATGCTCGTGCTGACAACCCAGAGCTGATTCGTGCGCAAGAATTGGGCTTGAAAATTTATTCCTATCCAGAATATTTGTACGAACAAACCAAAGACAAATTGCGTGTTGTGATTGGAGGTAGCCACGGAAAGACCACCATTACCTCGATGCTTCTGCACGTTTTAAAGCAAGCCAATATCGACACAGATTATATGGTGGGTGCGCAGTTGGCTGGATTTGATTGCATGGTGAAACTTTCTCATGAAGCCAAAGTGGTGGTTTTAGAAGGGGATGAATATTTGTCCAGTCCTATTGACCTGCGCCCCAAATTTCATCTGTATCAACCGCACATTGCCTTGATCAGCGGAATAGCTTGGGATCACATCAATGTTTTTCCAACTTTTGAAAAATATGTAGAACAGTTCGATATTTTCATCAATTGCATTCAACCGGATGGGCATTTGATTTATGCGGCAGAAGACAAAGAGGTTTTGCAATTGGCCACCAAGCCAAGACACCGAAAACTCAACACAATCGGTTATGGCGTGCATCCGCACGAGGTGGAGAATGGAGTAACCTATCTTGACACTCAATCTGGAAGGGTGCCTTTAAAAGTGTTCGGAAATCACAACTTGCAAAACTTGTATGGCGCCTTGCACATCTGTCGTTTGCTGGGTGTAAATGATGACGTTTTTTACAAGGCGATTTCTACTTTTGAAGGAGCGTCGAAGCGATTGGAAATTGTAACGAGACGCAACCAAGGAATTGTGTTCAAAGATTTTGCACATTCACCTTCTAAGCTAAAAGCAACCAGCTCTGCCGTTAAAAAACAGTTTCCCAATTACCGGATTATTGCTTGCATGGAGTTGCATACTTTCAGTAGTTTGAATGCTGAATTTTTGCAGCAATATGCACACTGCATGGATGAGCCAGACATGGCGATCGTTTATTTCAATCCGCATACCATAGAGCACAAACGATTGGCTCCCATCTCTGTGGAAGATGTCAAAAGAGCTTTTCAAAGAGAAGATCTAATTGTGTTGACCGATGCTAGTATGGTAGAAATGATTTTGATGGAAAGCGATTGGGAAAGAACGCATTTATTGTGGATGACCAGTGGAAATTTTGATGGTTTGGAAATTGCCGAATTAGCGCAACGATTGCCAATGGATTAATGATTATCTTGCTTCCATGAATCGAAAAAGAGTCATGGTCTCAGGGTGTTTTGACATGTTGCATAGCGGACATGTTGCCTTTTTAGAAGAGGCCGCTTCCTATGGTGAATTGCATGTTTGTATCGGCAATGATGAGAATATTCTGCAACTCAAAAACAGACCGGTAGCGCAGACGCAAGAAGAGCGAGCCTACATCCTTGAATCCCTGCGTTGCGTGGCGGCAGTCTATATCGATCAAGGCATGGGCAAGTTGGATTTCATCGAGGAGATGAAAATCATCCAACCCCAAATTTTTGTGGTCAACGAGGATGGACATGATGCTGCAAAAAAGGAATTGTGTGATGCTCTTCAAGTAGAATATATTGTTTTAAAAAGAACGCCAAAATCGGGATTGCCAGCGCGTTCAACAACGCAGCTTCGCAATCAAGATTTGCTACCTTATCGAATCGACCTCGCTGGTGGTTGGCTGGATCAACCGTTTGTTTCTTCTGTCTTTCCGGGTGCTGTAATTACTTTGAATATCTGGCCTACCCAAACTTTCAACGATCGCAGTGGTATGGCATCTTCAACAAGAAAATCTGCGCAAATTTTATGGGGAAATCAACTGCCTTTGAATGATGAAGAATTATTGGCTAAATCACTTTTTGCTTTTGATAATCCTCCCGGAACCAAACACATTTCAGGAAGTCAAGATGCAATTGGATTGATTTATCGGGGCGTGAACAAATTGGATTATCAAGGCGAATATTGGCCGCAACACATTGAGCAATGTTTGGACGAAGAAATCTTAAGTTGGCTGGAATCGGTTTTGTATTTGGTGCCAATATCTCCAAGAGCTTCTCATTTCGAAGTGCTTTCAAAATATGAAGTAACCAAGGAAGCCGCACAGCGTTTATCCATAGCAGCAGATGCGGTTTGGGAATCCATCAAGAATCGCGATATTGCCTCCCTCGGAAAAGCCATGACGGCTTCATTGCAGGCTCAGTTGGAAATGTTTCCTTTGATGTGGAATGATGAAGCAGAGCGGATTATTCATGAATTTTCAGATGATGTTCAGGGATATAAGATTTCAGGTGCAGGCGGTGGTGGATACATCGTGGCAGTCTCCCAATCACCTTTGCCCAATGCCATTCAAGTGAAAGTAAGATCGACACGATGATGAAAAAAAATGTTCTGTTCCCTTCGATTGTTGTCTTGTTTTTTTTGTGGGCCTTTGCTCACAATTTAAATCCAGTTCTGATCGCCAAGTTAAAAGCTTCTTTTTCGCTCAGTGATGCGCAGGCGACATTGGTCGATAGTGCTTTTTATATCGCATATTTTTTGATGTCATTGCCTGCAGGATGGATGATTCAGCGTTGGGGATACAAACGAATGATTGTGTCGGGATTGTTGTTGTTTGCGGCGGGCACGTTGTCTTTTGTGCCAGCAGCGATGTGGAATGAATATTCTTTTTTCTTGGGGGCTTTGATGTGTATAGGATTTGGAATAACCATCTTAGAAGCTGCTGCTAATCCTTTGGTTACGGAGATTTCTTCGGAAGGTGAACGATCATTTCGTTTGAACTTGGCGCAAAGTTTCAATGGGCTAGGGGCGGGAACTGCCGCAGCTTTGGGTGGATATTTGCTATTGGGAAAAGAAAATGCAGGAGTAGATGTTGTCATCATACCTTTTGCAATGTTGGGAGCAATGGTGTTGATATTTACTCTTTTCATTTCGCGATTGGAATTTCCAACCATTCATGATTCTATGAATTCAGGAGACGCTCAATCCGCGAGCATTTGGATTTCTTGGAAGTTTCGACTGGCGGTTGTTGCTCAGTTTTTTTATGTTGGAGCGCAAATCGGAGTAGCTAGTTTCTTTATTCGATATGCCCAATTGTATTTGAAAATGCAACAGCAAGAAGCGGCTTATTGGCTGTCATTTGCGTTGGTGTTATTCATGGCGGGAAGATTTTTCGGAACCGCTCTGCACAAGCGTTTTTCTTCATCAACTATTTTGATGGTTTTTGCCATGGGAGCCATAGTCTCTATGCTGGGAGTAATAGTAGTGCACGCGTATTCTATTTATTATTTATTGGCAACCCAATTCTTTATGTCGGTCATGTTTCCAACCATTTTTGCAATGGGAGTAGAGCCATTAAAAAATAACAAAGCAAAGGGTTCGGCTTGGATCGTAATGACCATCTCTGGTGGTGCCATTTTTCCATACTCAATGGGGCGCATCAGTGATGCCATGAGTTTGAATGCCGCTTATGTGATTCCCTTGGTTTCTTTTTTTGTAGTGGCGCTATTCGCATTTTATTATCCCAAATTGAAATGATATGCGGTATGTTTTTTTTCTAGATCTTGTCAATGATCCTCGTTTGATCCAAGAATACGATGCGATGCATCGCAATGTGTGGCCTGAAGTAGAGCAACAAATTCTTGATTCAGGCGTTGAACAATGTGAAATCTATCGCCTGGAAAATCGCTTGGTACTCATCGTGGATGCACCGGATGATATGAATTGGGAGAGAAAACGGATTTCAGATGAGCAACACGAACCAACGCAAAAGTGGGAGGCGTTGATGTGGAAATTTCAACAAAGTATTCCCGGTTTTGAAGGAAAAGGAAAATGGCAATTGGCAACAGAAATTTATACACTAAAGAAATGATGAGAACGATAGGGATATTGATGTTGTTTTTGATGACAAACACACTGAGCGCGCAAATGAAATTGTGGGAAGCTTCAGAAGTAGCGTACTTGTCGAAAAGAGGCGTTCAAGAATTTTATTTGCACTCCTCAGATTCGAGTATGGATTTGTCTATACCGGGACGAACGTACATCACCCATGGCTTCTATTCCAGAAGAGGAAAACCCAAATTGTTGTTGTTACATGGAATAACCAACACGGCTTTGATTCAATACTCCTATGCAATGGATCATCTTAGAAAAAACTTCGATGTGATTGCCTTGGATTTAAGAGGGCATGGACAAACCATCAATGATACCGTTGATTTTTCGATCACCACACAGGCTGATTTTGTTGCAGATGCATTGTATGAGTTGTCACACCAATTGAACGATCCTGAATTTGAAAATGTTATTGTTGTAGGGCATTCATACGGTGGAGTAGTTGCCGCTTCATTTGCAGAGCGACATCCCAATATGGTGGCCAAATTGATTTTATATGATTCGCCTGTCGGTCAATATTCAAGTACTACTTTGGATAACTTGGCACATGAACATGGTTTGCCTTCTGGTGAAATGATCCTCTCTCCAAGAAATTACAAGGACTATTGTGTCCGCTTAAAAGTGGGGCAGTATCGAGTGAAATGGGTGCCGAAAATTTCGGCAGCCAATAAGGCCATCGAAAGATATTTTGAACCCCGTCGCAAAGAGCAAATGGGAATGATTGGCTATCTGAGAGAACAAGAAAAGGTATTAAATGATTACCATTACAAATGGAATTGCAAAGTCCTATTGCTTTGGGGAGCGAATGATCAAATTGTCCCTTTGGCAACAGCGTTGGCCTTGCAAAAGAATTATTCTGATTTCTATGGGAAGGAGATGGAATTGTTTATTTATCCCAAGACCGGACACGCCTTGGCGTTGGAGCGTCCCAGGAAATTTGTCAAATTTATCAGAGCAAATGCAACAGTTAAGACATATCGTACGGATGGAACTCCAAGCTTTTAGTAGCTTTGTAGTATGATAAATTTTGCAGAAATAGGCTCGTGCTTTATGGTTTTGTTTGCCGTTATTGATATCATTGGCAGCATTCCTATTATCATCGATATCAAAACCAAAACGGGAAATATCCAACCGATCACAACTACTTCTGTATCGATGTTGTTGATGATAGTATTCTTAATTGGAGGAGAAACAGTGCTGGGTTTATTCGGCGTGGATGTATACAGCTTTGCAGTTGCTGGGGCTTTCATTCTATTCTTTATTGCTTTGGAAATGATTTTGGGCATTCAATTGTTCAAGCAAAAGGAAGGCTTAACCCATGTCGCCAGCATTGTGCCTTTGGCTTTTCCTACCATTGCCGGTGCGGGTACCATTTCGACTTTAATTTCTTTGCGGGCAGAGTATCAAATGGTGAATATCATCATCGCGATTTTATTAAATATGCCCATCATTTACCTTGTACTCCGCCTGTCAGGTCGTTTGCAAAAAGTTTTGGGTCCAGGGGGCATTGCGGTAATTGAAAAAGCTTTCGGAATTATTCTTTTGGCGATTGCAATCAAATTGTTCTCTAAAAATTTGGGAGTATTGATTCAATGAGTGTTCCTGTTGTATTTCTTTTTGCCGATGGCGCTGCAAGCGGTAACCCAGGCCCAGGCGGGTTTGGAACATTATTGCGCAGTGGGAAACATGAAAAGGAATTCAGTGGTGGTTTTCGCAGAACCACCAACAACCGCATGGAATTGTTGGCGGTGATAACTGGATTGGAAGCCTTGACGACGATTCCTTGTCAGGTTACTGTCGTTTCAGATTCTAAATATGTCGTCGATGCCTTTGCTAAGAATTGGATCGGGGGTTGGCAAAAAAGACAATGGAAAAATGTCAAGAATCCAGACCTCTGGAAAAGATTAATTTTAGTTGTTGCCAAACATCAAGTAAAATGGAATTGGATCAAAGGCCATGCGGGTCACCCAGAGAATGAGCGCTGCGATCAACTGGCCGTTCAAGCACGCTTGAAATCAGGACTGCCTCCGGATTTGTTTTTTGAAAAACAAGAAGCAGATGGATTATTTAATGATTAGGGTTACTGTCCCTTTCTTGCTGTAATCAACGCCACCGTATAGTTTCCCTTCTACCTTCCAGACATATACATCTTCATGGCACATCTCGCCCTGATAATATCCATCCCATCCGACTTTGGGATTTTCAGATTTAAAGATTATCTCACCCCATTTATTGAAGATCTCAAGATTGTACGAACTCAATGAACGGTAGTGCGGATGAAAGATATTGTTGTCAAAAGAATACTTATCATAAGTTCCATCGGTAGGCCCCGCAGTCAATGGGGTAAATGCAGTGGGGACTTCAATAAATCCATCGGTAGTAACCGTTAAGCCATTGCTGATCGTATAGGTGCTCGTGCATCCGTGGTTGGTTGTCCCGGTTAAGGAGATGGTGTAATCGCCAACCAAATCATAGACGGGAGTAGGCTCGAACAAAGTGCTGCTATTCCCATTTCCAAAATTCCACAAATAAGAAATAGCACCATTTGAAAGATTATTAAAAGTTGCTGAATCGACAACGGCTGAAATGGGATTGTCGATGACGACAAATTCAACATGCGGAAGGGAATAGATGGTAATGATTTCGTTCAGGGTCAACGTATCAAAGCTGCCATCATAACCTGCGGCAATCAATGACACACTGTAAACGCCCGATTCAGTATAAGTGTGATTGACGTTTTCTCCATTACCCGTGTCGCCATCCCCAAATAGCCAAGTGACAGATTGTGCGTAAATGCTGTTGCTTTCAAAGGCAACATTTTTCCCAGGGCAACCACTGGCTTGTGCATCAAATAAAGCAGTAGGAGGCGGTGGTGTAATGGAAATGTTGACAACAGCAGTGTCTGAACACCAAGCATTGGAAACGACCAATGTTATTGGATAATCTCCCCAAGTACTGAAATCATGCGTGACATTGTCCCATTGGCTGTAATGGTTATTCTCAAACAACCAATCTGCACTCAATGTGCCACTACCCGTGCTTTGGTTAGCAACGCCAACTTGAACACTGGGAAACAATTGAACCAGGGGTGAAGCGGTAAATTGTGCCTGAATATTCTCCATGACTTGGATGGGAAAGGTGGATGTTGTGACACAACCTGAAGAGTTGGTCATGGTCAAACTCACATGATAAGTGGTATCACCAACCGAGGCTCCGCTCAAGATATGATTCGGCGATTCAAATATGGATTGTCCGCCATCACCAAAATTCCACTGAAATGTCATCACTTCGACTGTATTGTCCGTGAATTGAACCGCCAATGGCGCACAACCTTGAACCGTTGAGATGCTCACATTGGCCACAGGAACGGGCAACATGTTCACTTGTATTACCGTGTTACACCCGAAAGAATTACTGACGATATACAATGAATTGATGATCGGCGAAAGGATGGCATGACTGCCCTGTGGGTTGGTTAATGTCACACCATTCAAAGTATTCCAAGTGTAATTCACTCCTGCCGGAGCGATGTCTACGGGTGTGTTGATTCCAGGACAGATACTAACGTTGTTTAAATTGTTGGTAGGGTTGGCTACAACTGTAACCAAAACACTATCCACATGCGGAGCGCAATTGGCGAAAGATCCAGACAAAATGTATAATCCGCTCATTGAGAATTGAGCAGCACCCAAATCAATGTTATTGCCATTCAATGTTCCACCATTCGGAGTGGTCCATTGGAAATTACCAGTGCCAGTTGTGTTCGCAGACAACGTGAAAGGTTGATTCAAACAAAAATGATCGAGTGTAGTAATATCTACATTGGGACTTGCTGCGATCGTTGGAGAAAAGTTGGTTGTAGTGGTGCCGCAATTGTTGGTGGCTGATGCTGCAATATTGAGGTTGTTGGTGACGATAAAAAAGGCGGTATTGCCTTGCACGCTGAGTGGAGAAGGGGATGTCCAAGTATAGGAGGTGTCACAAGAAGCTGTAATGGCAATGGTGTCGCCAACACAAACAGAAGCACTATTCGAAGTTAACGTTAGCGTAGGTAAAATCCCATCTTCCACCATTTGAAAATCGAGGGTTAGTGGCTCAGAGCATGCGATGCCCATATCCTGAATGGTCACCGAATAATTGCCCGGTGTGTCAGAAAGGTTGGTGGCGGTATTGCTATTCAAATTGCTATTGTGTGACCAGTTGTATTCAAATGGACCAATCCCGCCATCAACAGTAACTGTAGCAGAGCCATTGTTTAAATTACAACCGGATGGAGTGACATTCAAGGAAGCTTCAAATGCGTTGGTACAAGATATAAAGTCAATCAAAACGCCAGAATCAAATGTTGCGTCTCCGCCATCACCGATAATCAATTTGAAGTGATAAGTCTGACAAGGAACGACTCTAATTTTAGGAGAGAGCACTACAGTATATCCATCATACTGCAATGCAGTGCCGCCTATATTATTGACAAAATAACTACTGTTTGATCCAGCATTGACATTGTTGATACTGACAGGGACATTGTTGGGCAAACGGGCAATGTTGTAGTTGTTATATGTGCCACCGCCTGCCATGGGGCCAGAAACAAAAAATCCAAACGCGTCATTGAATCCTTGATTCACATATTCAGGATATTCCTCAGATCCAAATACGAATCGGATGGTCAGGGTATCACATTGTGGTATCACATCTAATTCAAAGGAGCAAACATCATGTGTGGCTGTGGCTTCAATGCCTGTAAGCTGGGGATCGTTTAATGAATAACCGTTGTTGGTTGAAAGCCCATTGGAATTGTTGGGTCCAGCCGCGCCTGTAGCCGCACCTGTCGTCAACAACACTCCGTTGCTAATGCCAAGGGTTGTGGTTTGTCCATTGCTGAATGAACCATATGCGTTTGGGCTGCAATTGATAATTGGATTTCCAACGATCGTAATGCCATTTCCAGCTAATGAATTGCCCATTTCAAATGTGCTACCACCACTTAATATTTGAATTTGACCATGGGCAAAAATTCCCATAGCCAAAAACATGACGGTCGAGATACAAGCTTTAAAATAGTGTTTCATTTTTCAGGCAGAATGTTGTCGCAATTTACATCTTTTCTATCAGTTTTGATGCACATCGAAGTAACCCTACTTTTGCGATATGCGCAAGTCAATTCTACTGTCGATTTTTATTCTGGGATTCACGCTCTTTTCATTTTCTCAAAATGCATGGAAAGGACATTTTTTTCCGGAATATTCGTATTTCTTCTCCAATGAAAATCCCAAGGTGATGATCGCTCATGAAGATGAGAAAGGGGAGTTGGCGATATTTCTCAACGGAGGGCGCGTTATTTTTAAAGATACATTGCTGGAAGGCGATATGGAAAGCATTGAAGTTCTCCCCTTGGAAAAACACGAAATGATTTTGAATAGCGATGGTCAAATCGATATTCCATACGGAGTTATTTGGAAAGGTCGCCTGACCTTTGATACGCTTTCGATTAAAATTTTAACGAGAAAAGACAATGCTGTTCGCATTCACTTTCCTTCTGGCTCTCTCGAGACAGCATTGTCGACGCAACATCATTTCTCTTCGCAAGACGCGAGAGTACCCTATTTCCCATTTGGTTTTTATGCCAGAGAAAGGGATGATTTTGATTGGATCTTGAGAACAGAGGCCATGAATGGTTTCAATTTGTATTCGCCGTATCAAGCCATTGAGGATACTTTGATTTCTAGACACAAGACCTACATGGATTTGTGTGCCGATTTGGGGATGCGTGTCAACTACAATTTGCAGCAGGTTTGCGCGATTAAAAAGTCGGATTCACCTGAAGTGCGAAAGAACAAACTGCGCCGAATTGAACAAGAAGTGCGCGCATTTCGCGATCACCCCGCATTGTTGAGTTGGTATGTAAGTGATGAGCCAGATGGACAATTCATCGCACCTGAGGAATTGGCCGAAGCCGTGAAATTGATCAGGAAATTGGATCCCCACCATCCCATTTCGATGGTGTTTGTTGATCCAAAACCAAGTCTGCCTTACCAAGATTTGTTGGATATCGTGATGACCGACCCTTATCCCATCCCGGGCAATTCTATTGTCAATGCAGCCGAATATTTGGAAAAGCTGAAAGGATATTATCAATACAAAAAACACATCTGGATTGTGCCGCAAGCTTTTGGCGGTCAAGAATTTTGGAGCCGTGAGCCAACACCCCAAGAATTAAAGGCGATGGTTTATTTGGGTGTAATGCATGGAGCTCGCGCGTCTCAAGCTTTCATCAGACATGTGGGACAGAGTTTTCCTAAAAACCCTGCGCTTTGGTCGGCTTACCACGAAACGGCGAGAGAAATGCAATACTTATTGAAAGATCTTCAATACAAAAATGAAGTCAAAAATTTTACCGCAAAGGATTGGTGGGCCAAGCAAAAAGTGGATGCTGTTTGTTTCAAAGGTGAAAATCCAAACGAAAGACTTTTCATTTTGGTGAACTTAGAAAACAATCACAAAATTTTAAATTTACCGAGTGGCGAAGATTTCCCCCGCAATGGCAAATGGACCTATGTATTTGAAGGAAGAAGCATTCCGGCAGAAGAGGCTTTTGAATTGGTGATGAATCCATTTGAAACCAAGGTAATTCGTTTCGAATCGCCAATGCTGAATTTGCAAACATTGAATAACCGCGAATGGTCTGGCAACTTGATCAAAGATTACAGTTTTGAAAAATGGACAGGCGTTGGTATTCCAACCGCTTGTTATTTGCACATGAGCAAAGATCACGGCGCTACTGCATTTTTAGATCGGAGCATTGCACATGAAGGACAAGTTAGTCTTCGATTGAATAATCTTGGAGGAAAATTCGCTGAGGATAATTCTCAAGAGATCAGCTTCTATCAGTTTTCAACGGTGGCCAATCACGCGTATGTCCTCAGCTTTTGGGCCTATGCCGAGCAATCCACCAACAAGTCAGGCTTCGAAAATCAAGTGGCCTTGCGCATAGAAAAGCCTTGGGCGAAATTCATTTGGAAAGATACCATTGAAATCAAGTCGGGTTGGAATCGTTATGATATTCCTTATGTGCCTCAGGAAAGTGAAGATCGCAATATGTTGGAAATGCGTATTCTTCAGAAAGGTTTTGTTTGGGTTGATCAAGTGCAATGGGTAGAGAGTCCAACCATCGAAATTCAAGGTCAGATCTTTGATTCGTCCTTAACACTGCACGCGCAATCTGCAGGTGATTTATATCCACTGAAAGATATCGTCTACTCTTATTTTCCATCCGGTGCAGATACAGTTTATTCTGGAAATTGTGTTGCCGATGTGAAGCTGAAATGGCCAGGTGTATGTCAAGTGGCTTACCCGCTGCCGAATGGTGAAATGCAAAAAATGAGTTATCCCATCCGCGTGAATTACTTGCCCATTCGCCAAATCGAATACCTGATTGAACCCAGCCTAAAATATCTTGCTGGTGGAAAAGGGGCACTCGGTGATGGAGTTTTAGGGGAGTTTGTTTGGGATGGGAAATGGCAAGGATTTGAAGGGACCGATTTTGGTGTAACCTTCGTAGCGCCTACCGACAAACCATTTTACCAAATTGAATTAAGGGCTTTGTCAAAAAAGAGCGCGTGGATCTATTGGCCCAAGAAAGTCACTTTGTTGGGAAGCTCAGATGGCGTTAACTACAGTGAATTATCAACGCTAGAATTACCAGAACAACATTATGCTGATTTGGATGGTGTACATGCTTTTCAATTTCCATTCTCTCGGAGCGGCGACCCTCAGAATGCCGCCATTCGTTATTTTAAAATAACGGCTGAATCCATTCAGAAATTACCACAGGATCACCCGTTTGTTGGTGAAAAATCGTGGTTATTTGTTGACGAGATTTTAGTTCATTAACGTTACCTTTGGGCAACTTTTTCAATTATGTCATCAGCTACTCAAACCGCCACTCTCGAGCAAGCCCGTGAAATGGGATTATTGCCAGAAGAATTTCAAAAAATAACAGAGATCCTTGGTCGCACGCCCAACTTTACAGAGATGTGTGTGTACTCGGTGATGTGGAGCGAGCACTGCTCGTATAAAAATTCAATCAAGTGGTTGAAGACCCTTCCCAAAGATGGACCGCACATGTTGGTCAAGGCTGGTGAGGAAAATGCAGGTCTGGTAGATATTGGTGATGGTATGGGCTGTGCTTTTAAGATTGAATCACACAACCATCCTTCGGCGATCGAGCCATACCAAGGTGCTGCGACTGGTGTAGGAGGGATCAATCGTGATATTTTTACGATGGGTGCTCGTCCGGTAGCGCTATTGAATTCGCTGCGTTTCGGCGAATTGAGCAATCCTAAAACTCAATGGTTGATGGAGGGTGTTGTAAAGGGAATTGGCGATTATGGCAATGCCTTTGGAATTCCAACTGTTGGTGGTGAAGTTTATTTCGACGAAAGTTATCAGGTCAACCCCTTGGTGAATGCCATGTCTGCTGGTTTGATCGATTCCACCAAAATCATTTCTGCAAAAGCCAGTGGTGTAGGAAACCCTGTATTCATTGTTGGATCAGCCACTGGAAAAGATGGAATCAAAGGAGCTTCGTTTGCTTCGAAAGATATTACTGAGGAATCAGCCAAGGACTTGCCAAGCGTTCAAGTGGGTGATCCTTTTCAAGAAAAATTGTTGTTAGAAGCAACCATGGAATTGGCCGAATCTGACGCCATTCGCGGTATGCAAGACATGGGTGCTGCAGGGATCACTTGCTCGACTTCAGAAATGAGCGCCGGTGGAAAAGTGGGAATGGACATTCAATTGGACAAAGTACCCACCAGACAAGAGGGCATGTTGCCTTTCGAAATTCTTTTGTCTGAGTCTCAAGAGCGCATGCTCGTGGTGATTGAAAAAGGTCAAGAGGAAAAAGTAAAAGCCATTTTTGACAAATGGGATTTGCACGCGGCAGAAATTGGGGTGGTAACGGAAGGACCAATGGTTCGCTATTTCATGAACGGCGAATTGGTGAGTGAAATTCCAGCTGAAAGTTTGGTGTTGGGTGGTGGAGCTCCACAATATGAGCGCGAATACAAAGAGCCTGCTTATTTCGCAGAATCAAAAAAATTCAATATCGATTCGATTCCCGTTCCAACTGATTTTGTCTCGATTGCCAAGCAATTGATGGGATTACCCAATATTGCGAGCAAACGATGGATCTACGAGCAATATGACAGCATGGTGGGTACTGCCACCATGACGACCAATCGTCCAAGCGATGCTGGGGTAGTCAATATCAAGGGAACGAACAAGGCTTTGGTTTTAACAGTAGACTGCAATGGTCGATATGTCAATGCCGATCCTGAGGTAGGTACCATGATTGCCGTTTCTGAAGCAGCGCGTAACATCGTTTGTGCAGGGGGTATACCTTCGGCCATCACGAATTGCCTGAATTTCGGTAACCCATACATTCCAGAAGTATACTGGCAATTTGTTGGAGCGATCAAAGGAATGAGTGCGGCTTGCCGCAAGTTTGAAACCCCTGTCACAGGTGGTAATGTTAGTTTCTACAATCAGACAGTCAACGAAGATGGTTCAACTCGTCCCGTTTTCCCAACACCAACCATTGGTATGTTGGGCGTGATGGAAGACAAGAGCCACCATATGACGCTTGACTTTAAATACAAAGGCGATTTGATCTATTTGTTGGGTGAACCAATGAACGATATCGCTTCCAGTGAATACTTATACAATGTGTTGGGCGTGAAAAATTCTCCAGCCCCAGCTTTTGATATTGAAAAAGAGTTTGCGCTTCAAACCATGCTCAAGCATTTGATTCGTGAACATTTGATCAATGCAGCACACGATATCAGTGATGGAGGATTGTGGGTAACCTTAGCAGAAATGGCGATGCCTGCGCAATTGGGATTTGATATCGAGACTCCTTTGGAATTTAGAAAGGATGCCTTCTTGTTTGGAGAAAGTCAAAGCAGAGCGGTGGTAACAGTTGCAGAGAGCGACAAAGATGCGTTTTTGGATGCAGTGGCTGAAAGCCAAGTGCCATTGATGTTGTTGGGACATGTCACAAAAGGACGAATGACCATCGATCAAGAAGAGTATGGAAGCGTTGAAGAAATGTCCGATATTTACAACAATGCCATCGGCAACGTAATGAAGAAAAAATAAAATGGGCTTCTTTCAATATCTCAAAACCAAATCCGCATGGCGCATCATTGGATTCGTTGTGGCCGGTTATGTTGTTTTGGTTTTAACCAGTTGGTTTTTGTTGTCGTGGTACACCAATCACGGCGAGTTTGTAACCATTCCAGATGTCAAAGGCAAATCCGTTGAGGAAGCCATCGAGGTCTTGGAGGATTTGGATTTGGAACCGGTTGTTATTGATAGCATCTGGTCTGATACGGCTGCTAAAGGGAGTGTCAATTATCTCACACCTCCTCCAGGATCCACCATCAAGGATGGCCGTCAAGTGTATTTGACCATCTTCAGCAAAACGCCTCCTATGGAAACCATCAACATCAAGACCGGCGAATTTGCTGCAGTTGCAATGGTGAAATTGAAAAACAAAGGCATCGATTATGAAGTGGTTTATCAACCCAATAACAATTTCATTGGTTCGGTCATTGCCATTCGATGCCAAGGAAAGGATGTCCCTTTCAATGGGCTATTGGCAAGAGGAAGCCGCGTGCATTTGATTGTAGGAACAGGAGATACCCAAAAAATGCAAGTCCCCGATTTGCATGGATTGACCTATTTCGAGGCGCAAAATTTATTGAAGTCATTGGGTTTAATTCCGCAATTATTTTTTGATGAAACCCCTACCGATAGTGATTCTTTGACTTTTAAAGTGTGCACGCAAGAACCACCATTCTCGCCTACCTCCGTGGAGATTCAGTCGGGAACTATCGTGGACATTTATTTAACAAAAAAGCCTTGTGAACGCGATTCTACTCAAAATTCCGTTACACCATAATGAAAGGTAAATTTTTAATGATCTTTTTTTGCGGCATGGCGGTTTGGTCCATGGCCCAGGAACAAGAACATCCATTGTCCAGAATCGATGTAAAAAAGAATCCGGTAAAATCAGGAAATCGCGTTTTATTGGAGTTGCCTTTTTTTGATGATTTTTCCTACGGTCGTGAAGCGACGCAATGGCCCGCTACCAATAGATGGATCAGCAGTGGGGCATATGTATCCAATCAAATGCCCATCGAACCTTTGACTTTAGGAGCCGCGGTATTGGATGGTCTTGACGCCAATGGTGTTCCTTATGATTTTACGGATCAATATGCGCAAGGTCCAGCGGATACACTAACGAGCCAACCACTCAATCTCGATGGCAAGGATAGTTTGGACAATGTCTATCTCTTCTTTTATTTTCAAGCTGCCGGTTGGGGCAATATGCCGGATGATATCGATTCACTCTATATCGATTTTTATAGTCCTATGACGCAGAATTGGACACAAGTAAAATCTTTGGTGTCCAGCAATACAACAGAATGGCACCGTTGTGATGTGCATATCAAGTATGACCAATACCTCATGTCTGGTTTTCAGTTCCGATTTAGAAATGATGCTACTTTGAGCGGTGCCTATGATCAATGGAACCTAGATTATGTCAACGTGCAGGAAGGAATGGACACTGCCAATTATCAATTCAATGAGGTGGCCATGCAATACACGCCTTCTGGAATTTTAAGCAATGGTTACACGACAATGCCATGGAAACATTTTATCGCAGATCCCAATGTTTATCTCGCCGATACTTTGCGCGCTTATGAAAGAAATTTAGGTCCAACGGAAAACATTGTTACGGGATATTCATTGACCGTAAATGGCAACAAGCAAGTCTTTAACACGCAAAATCTGAATACATTTAACAACGATAATCGTGAAATAGAAGCCAAATTGTTGTGGAACAATGCGGCCATTGCTGATGCTTCGTTGAGTGACTCTTTGGTGAATGTGGAAGTGTGTACTTTCATCAATCAAGCGGATCCCCACTTGGAAAATGATACGGCTTGTGTATCCGTTACACTGTCCAATTATTACGCGTATGATGATGGAGGAGCGGAACGCTCATGGACGGTGCAAGGCGCAGGCTCACAGGTAGCCATGAAGTTCTATAATTATGCAGATGACACCTTGGTGGGAATTGCAGTGAATTGGATTCCTTATGGCTTGGATCATTCCGATCAGAATTTCTTTTTGCGTGTTTGGTCAGACAATGGTGGCCTTCCTGGTGATGTCATCTCTGATAATTTTAATTACCAAAGTCCTGCATACAATGAAGAGGGTTACACCCAATTTCATTTTCACGCTTTGGATGTTCCTTTGGCCTTGCCGGCGGGAACATATTATTTGGGTTGGGTGCAATCTGATCCGCAAACCTATGATGTGGGCAATGATAAGAACACCAATAACAATCCAGCAAAATTGTTTTATTCCTTGGGTTCAGGTCAGTCATGGGAACAAAGCCAAGTTGTGGGAAGTGTCATGATTCGTCCATACATGAAGGCTGGAGAAAAGCAGGTTTGGGATCATGTAAAGGAGCATGAGCAATCGAGTGCTTTGATTTCCCCCAATCCTGCAGTGAATGATTTACAAGTGCAAACCAATTGCAGCAATGGATTCGGATGGAAAATCATCGATAGTCAAGGTCAAATGGTGCAGATGGGTAAATCAACGCAATCCAATGCGCGGTGGGACATTAGCACCTTCGGGGCTGGAATGTATTTGTTAATGATTGAGTCTGATCACGCTACTCAAACATATCGTTGGATCAAACAATGATAGAAGAATCAATAGATTTTGAAAGGGACGACGAAGAGGAATCTCTTTTTGAGCACCACCGTATCGTAGCGGACAAAGGTCAAGGCCTTGTTCGAATCGATAAATTCTTGGTGGATCGCTTGGAAAAAACATCGCGCTCACGCATTCAAGATGCCCATGATATGGGTTATGTGAAGGTGAATGGCATCTCCGTAAAATCGAGTTACAAAATCAAACCCAATGATGTGATTACAATTGAACTTCCTTATCCTGTAAGGGAGTTTGAGATCATTCCAGAGAATATACCCATTGATATCATTTACGAGGATGATGATGTTTTAGTCATCAACAAACCGATGAACATGGTGGTGCATCCTGGGCATGGAAATTATTCAGGAACATTGGTCAATGCTGTTTTGTATCATTTACAGCAAACACCGGCTGGTGATAAGCACCGTCCAGGCTTGGTTCATCGATTGGACAAGCATACCACAGGGGTAATGGTGATGGCAAAAAATGACCACGCCTTGAATCATTTGGGCAAACAATTTTTTGACCGAACAACGGACCGCCGATACCAGGCCATCGTTTGGGGTGACTTGGACCACGATGGAACTGTAACAGGCAATACTGGAAGAAGTCTGCAAGATCGCAAGGTATTTACGGTGTTTCCCAAAGGTGATTACGGCAAACATGCCGTAACGCACTATAAGGTTTTAGAACGATTGCATTATGTCACTTTGGTGGAGTGTAAATTGGAAACGGGAAGGACGCACCAAATTCGTGTTCACATGAAGTACATCGGGCATACGTTGTTTGGTGATTTGGAATATGGTGGAGATCGAATTTTAAAAGGAACAACCTTCCCCAAGTACAATCAATTCATTCAAAACTGTTTTAAAATATTGCCACGACAGGCGTTACACGCCAAAACTTTGGCTTTTGATCATCCCGTCACAGGAGAAAGAATGAGTTTCGATTCTCCTTTGCCAAAAGATATGCAAGAGGTGTGGGAAAGATTTAGGAGTATTCAAAGCAATGGTATATAAAACAAAAAAGGTTGTGAAATTTCACAACCTTTTTTTATGCCTAAGAAAAACGAGATTTACAATCGGTTGTCTACCATTTCCACTTTTGGGAATTTAGACTTTTGAAAACTAAAGTCACCATCTTGCAAGGGTAAATTGGGTTTGATGTTTTTGATGCGATAACTGATTTCACCGCCATCGCGCGTTTTAACTACCGCTTTGGCCAATTCGTTTTTCCCTTTGTCGATGTACATCATGATGGTGTGATAAGACTTTCCTTTGGGATTGTTGGGATACAATGCAATCTCATAACAAGCAATACCATCAACGGTTGCGTTGCTATTTTTCATTTCATTCTTAAAATCTTTTTCCCAAATGGTAAAGATTTCTGAAGGGTCGAAAGCACCGTCTTTGACATCTTTTAAATTGTCAATGGTGCAGGTGTTGGACTTTTTATCGTAGGTCCAAATGGTAGTGCCATCGGTGTAGATTTGATAGTCACTCAAGGAGATGGTGTATTTTTTCCCTTTGATTTTGATGTTGCCTTCTTGCTTAATATTCTTGTTGTTTTTTTTGTCAACAAGGTTCGAACTAAAATCGGCAGATAAGGTGTTCCAAGTTTTGGCTTTAGCAGAAAGTTTGTCTAAAACTTCTTTGGAAGATTGGGCATTCAGCATGATTGTACAAATCAAGGAAGCCAAGAGGATGGTGAATTTTTTCATGTCTAATTTTTTCTAGAGCCCGTTTTTCAAGAATTGTTCCAAACTGGCTTCATCTTGAAATAAAACTTTTCTCGCCTTGCTTCCTTCGAATGGGCCAATGATGCCAGCGGCTTCCAATTGGTCTACGATGCGGCCTGCACGGTTAAAGCCAAGCTTTAATTTCCTTTGAAGCATGGATGCTGATCCTTGCTGTGTTTGCACAACAATTCGAGCAGCCTCTTCAAACAATTCGTCACGGTCTCCGGCGGCTAAATTAGTCAATTCCATGTTACCGGCCTCGTCAGGAACTTCAGGTAAATAGAATGCCGTGGTATACCCTTGTTGGTTGCCGATAAATTCTGTGATCTCTTCCACTTCGGGGGTGTCTACAAATCCACATTGAACACGAATCAAATCATTTCCGGTTGAGTAAAGCAAATCACCGCGACCGATCAATTGATCCGCTCCTCCAGCATCCAAAATTGTTCTCGAGTCGATTTTAGACGTAACGCGGAAAGCGATGCGGGCAGGGAAGTTGGCCTTGATGATACCCGTGATAATGTTCACCGAAGGACGTTGTGTTGCTATGATCAAATGAATTCCAATTGCTCGTGCCAACTGTGCCAGACGCGCGATAGGTTGCTCCACTTCTCGGCCTGCAGTCATGATCAAATCTGCAAATTCATCAACAACCAAAACGATATAGGGCAGATAACGATGACCATTTTCTGGATTCAAACGTCGCTTGATAAATCGCTCATTGTATTCCTTGATGTTGCGGCATCCAGCAGTTTTCAGTAGATCATAGCGCTGATCCATCTCGATACACAAGCTATTCAATGTCCTGACGACTTTGCTTGTGTCAGTGATGATAGGGTCTTCTGTATCCGGAAGTTTGGCCAAGAAATGTCTTTCGATTTTGTTGAACAAAGTCAACTCGACTTTCTTGGGATCGACCAAAACAAATTTGATTTGTGAGGGATGCTTTTTGTACAACAAGCTCACCAATATGGCATTTAAACCAACTGACTTTCCTTGTCCTGTCGAACCTGCCATTAGCAAGTGAGGCATCTTGGCCAGATCGACGCAGAAGATTTCATTGGAGATGGTTTTCCCCAGAACAACGGGCAATTCCATTTCTGCATTTTGGAATTTCTCTGAGGCAATGAGGCTGCGCATGCTCACAATTTCAGGTTGCGAATTGGGCACTTCAATACCAATTGTTCCTTTTCCTGGAATGGGCGCAATGATGCGGATTCCAAGTGCGGCAAGGCTTAGAGCAATGTCATCTTCCAAGCTTTTGATTTTGGAAATGCGGACGCCAGGCGCTGGATTGATTTCATACAAGGTTACTGTTGGACCGATGGTCGCTTTGATTTTCTCAATCTCAATTTTATAATGATTCAGGGTTTGGATGATTTTGTTTTTATTCTCCTCCAACTCTTCTTTCGAAATTTTAATGCCTCCTGTGGTGTGGTTTTTCAGAATGTCAATGGAGGGAGGCTCATAACGAGATAAATCCAATTTGGGGTCGTAATCGCCAAAGTCCGCCAATCGCTCATCTACTTCTTCACTGCTCAAAATCTCTTCGGCTACTGGACCTTGAACCTCCATTCCCAAGTCTTCTTGTAAAACATCAAGATTGATCGTTTCTGGCTCTGATGGGGCAATCGGCGCAATGGGTGTATTCATCACAACAGGCGCAGGTTCGGGCTCAATGACTTCAATTTGACTCAACAAATCTTCCTCTGCTTCTTCGGGATGGATGAAATGATTGGTAATGGTAGTTGCTTCAGGCTGAATGATGGGTTCTGATTCAGGAATCGATACAGGAGCATTCAATTCCTCTGAAGTTTCTTCATCATTCGGAATCGTGAAGTTGTCGGCCATTTGATCGCGCTCAGCTCTTTTGGCTTTCATGTTTTGAATGCCCTTGTCGACCCAATTTCCGAAATGCAACAAAAATGAAGTTGCGCCGATTCCCAAGAGCACCACAGCCGTTCCGATGGTGCCCAACGTGAAAGTGCACCATTGGGTGGCCCACAATCCATAAGCCCCAACAAATCGATCGTTGATGTCCAAGACGATATGTGGAAACGGACTCTCTTCCCTATGGTGAAATAAAAAACCAAGGATCAATGGGATAAACAAGATGCCATAGGTCATCCAACGAAAACTCATGAAAAATGGGGTCGGAGTGGCTTGAACGATCAATTGACTGCTCAACATGATAAAAATATAAGCCAAGAAAAACGCACCAACGCCAAAGCCTTTGTACATGAACCAATACGCCGCGGTTGCTCCCATTTTCCCCATCCAGTTGTCGTATTGAGGAGCATCAGAAATATGGCTGGATGCATCGCCCCCCAATATCAAATGCAAATCATGATTGCCATTGAATAAAAAAGAAGTGCATGCTAAAATCAAATAAAAGGTACCCAATAAAAGTCCCGTTCCGAGAATCAGCTGACTTTTTCGCCCCAATAGTTTTTTCCAAATGGGTTTTTTATCTGGAGTTGCCCATGGAATCTCTTCTTCACCGTCAATCGCTGAGTTGTTTTTACTTTTTGCCACAATACAAGGGTTTAAGCATCAAAAATAAGCGCCAATTCAGCGGGGTTTTGAAACCAAAAATCTCCGTTTTCAACAAGTAAAAGTGGACGTAATATTTTATTTTTGATGATTTCAAAAAAAAGTCTTGTGAATTAGAATTTTAATTATATATTTGCAATCCATTTTTAAGACACAATGGCAAAGAAAGGAAATAGAGTTCAAGTGATTATGGAATGTACCGAACACAAAGAGTCGGGCAGACCAGGAACAAGCAGATACATCACAACCAAAAACAGAAAGAACACCCCAGATCGATTGGAGATGAAGAAATACAATCCGATCTTGAAGCGTATGACTGTTCATAAAGAGATTAAATAATTTAAGCCATGGCAAAGAAGGTAGTTGCAACATTGCAAACGGGTGGTGGTAAAAACCACACCAAGGTGATTAAAATGGTGAAGTCACCTAAATCAGGCGCTTATTCTTTCAAAGAAGAAGTGATTCATAACGATAAAATTGCTGAGTGGTTTACAAAAGCCTAATCAGTGTTGAATATTTTTAGAAAGGCTTTTTCGAAAGAAAAGGCCTTTTTTTTTCTAAAATATACACCATGAATTTTTTTAAACGCCTGTTCTCCTCCGAAAAAAAGGAAACATTGAACCAAGGATTGGAAAAGACCCGCACGGGTCTGTTTTCAAAATTGGCTCGAATCGTAGTCGGGAAATCGGCTATCGATGATGAGGTATTGGACAACCTTGAGGAAGTGTTGATTACTTCGGATGTTGGGGTTGAAACCACTTTGAAAATTATTCAACGTATCCAAGATCGTGTGGCCAAGGACAAGTACATGGGCACTTCGGAATTGAACGGTATTTTAAGGGAAGAAATTTCTTTGCTCTTGGCTTCTTATGAAGGTGAAGACTCGGAAGATATTTTTATCCCAAAGAAAAATCGTCCTTATGTCGTAATGGTTGTTGGAGTGAATGGTGTAGGAAAAACAACGACAATCGGGAAGTTGGCTTTTCAACTTCAAAAACAAGGAAAGAAAGTGGTGCTAGGAGCGGCCGATACCTTCCGCGCAGCAGCCATAGAACAATTGAAAGTTTGGGGAGATCGTGCACAATGCACGGTAATCGCGCAAACCATGGGGGCAGATCCTGCTTCAGTGGCTTTTGATACTTTGCAACACGCAGTGGCAGCCAATGCTGATGTCGTTCTAATTGATACTGCCGGTCGACTGCACAATAAAGTTGGATTGATGAACGAGCTTTCTAAAATCAAGCGTGTCATGGACAAAATTGTTCCGGACGCGCCACATGAAGTGCTCTTGGTGTTAGATGGATCGACTGGTCAAAATGCATTTGAACAAGCCAAACAATTTACGGCGGCTACAGATGTGAATGCCTTGGCCATCACCAAAATTGATGGAACTGCAAAGGGGGGTGTTGTCATCGGTATTTCCGATCAATTCAATATTCCGGTGAAATACATCGGTGTTGGAGAGAAACCAGAGCATCTCCAAATTTTTAATCGATTCGAATTTGTGGATTCATTATTTACGGAGGAAAAGGACGCATGAAGACCAAAACGCTGAAAAAAAACAAAGTCAATGTTGTCACACTGGGTTGTGCCAAAAATATCTTTGATAGTGAGGTGATGATGGCTCAGTTGAAAGCCAATGATTACGAGGTGGAGCATGAATCTGAAGATCAAGATTCTTCAATTGTGATCATCAACACATGTGGTTTCATCGACAACGCAAAAGAAGAAAGTATCAATACAATTTTGGCATGGGCCAAAGAGAAAGAAAAGGGTAATGT
>CANFLZ010000027.1 GCA_947448135.1 Flavobacteriales bacterium | reverse complement strand
GGTACGTTTAAATATGCAGGAGTAAGACCAGTAGCTGTATCTGGATATACACCATAGGCTACAGCACCAAAATTATAATCAGTTGGATTACATTGAGCAGATGCCCAAAAACCACTAATTACAACCAATAAAGAGAATACTATTTTTTTCATAATCTATTTTTTTTCATTCAACAATTACAACTCACGTTCTACCTCTTCCATATAAATCAAGTCAACAGCTTCATTCACGGTCGGGGTAATTTTCAAGATGGATTCCAATTGAGATAAAGTGATGAGCTTATTCACAGCCTCTTGCAACCCTGTAATAACACAGGTTCCATTGGCATCACGACACAATCGATTGGCCACCAAAATAGCAGAAAGACCAGAAGAGTCAATATAACGTGTTGACGATAAATCCAACACAATATTTCTAACGCCCGCCTTATTTTGCAAGACAATCTCGCTTTTTAATTCAGGAGCCTGTAGAGCATCCAGTTTTTCCACATTGGTAGAAATGATCACTAACTTTTCTCTGGGTTCAACTGCAAATTTCATGTCACGGGTTTTGACAAATATAACATTTTTCTTGAATAAATCAAGCCCGTTGGATTCTTTGAGCCAATAAATAAATAACAGCCATCCTCACTGCCACTCCATTCTCGACCTGATCTAGGATGATACTGCTATTTCCATCTGCTACTTCCGATGAAATTTCCACACCTCTATTGATTGGTCCAGGGTGCATGATGATGATTTCTTTTCCCAATTTATCTAGGCGCTCCTGAGTCAAACCATATTGCAAACTATACTCTCGAAGACTAGGAAAAAAGCGAACATTCGAGTCTTGTCTCTCCAATTGAATTCGCAACATATTAGCGACATCACACCAAGCCAAAGCCTTGTCCAAGTCGTGTTCTATTAATACTCCTAGCGAATTCAGGTACTTTGGAATCATTGTAGCCGGGCCACAAACCATGACATGAGCTCCCATTTTTTGAAGACAGTCAATATTGGATAAAGCCACACGTGAGTGGGTGATATCACCAACGATGACCACCTTTTTGCCTTTGAGATCACCCAATTTTTCGCGGATTGAAAAAGCATCAAGCAAAGCCTGAGTGGGATGTTCGTGGGTACCATCTCCAGCATTGATAATAGGCACATCGATGTGTTGGCTCAGAAACAAACATGCACCAGGAGATGCGTGACGCATAACCACCATGTCTACTTTCATGGCCAGAATGTTATTGACCGTATCCACCAAGGTCTCCCCCTTCTTGACACTCGATGTAGCCGCAGAAAAGTTGACTACATCGGCACTCAAACGTTTTTGAGCCAATTCGAAACTCAAACGAGTTCGCGTTGAGTTCTCAAAAAACAAATTGGCAATTGTAATATCACGCAAGGAAGGAACTTTTTTGATTGGACGCTGCAGTACCTCTTTGAACTCATCTGCATGCTCAAAAATTAATTGAATATCTGAAGCCGTTAAATCCTTGATTCCTAATAAATGCTTCGATGACAATTGTTTTCCTTGCATATTAATCTTGCGCTAATAAAACTTCTGAATGTGAATTTTCTTGACTTTTCCAAATCACCCGAACCTTTTGTCCATCGTAGTGATCGACACTCTTACCAATCATAATGGGCTCGATCGGCAACTGTCTACTAAATTTTCGATTGATCAAAACCAATAGATCGATTGAAGCTGGACGACCATATTCCAAAATAGCTTCTAGACCTGCTCTAATCGTACGTCCTGTATATAAAACGTCATCAACTAAAATCACGCGGTAGCCATCCAAATTAACTGGTATTTTTGTAGGATGTGCCAATAACTGCTTATCACCCCTTCTGAAATCATCTCTAAAAAAAGTAGGGTCCACAACGCCAATAGGCACATCAAACTGGGGATATAATTTTTTTAATTCCTGAGAAAGGTGTTGAAGCAAGTCAACCCCTCTTGGTTGCAAACCAATTAAAATCACTTTTTCAAATGGCGAATAATTTTCAACCAATTGATGGCAAAGACGTTGAATCACCACATTCAGTAGCCCTTCATCCATTAAGACCTTCTTTTTAGCCATGCTACAAATTTAATGGAATCCCAATTACTCTGGAGAAATAAAATGCATATCGTCGTGTCGAGATTGAATATCGTTTTTCACCTTTCGCATTCTAATCGCCAATCTTCCAAAGTCCTGCATCTCGTTATCTACGAGCCATTGCAGCGCCACATCGTCATTATCACAAGCCCTTGCCACTTTTTCCAAAACACCAAAGTCAAATTTGTTTAACCATTGACACGCCCCTTCTTTTCCTTCAGCGCATTCTATTGTTGCCATCAAATGCGCATGTCCATTTTCCATCAACCATTCCCTTGCTTCTCTTTTTAAATGCAACGCAAAAACAAATAATCCCAATTCAGGGTAACCGTTGGTCATCAACCAATCTCTAATTTCTTTGTTTCCATCAACGGCTTCAGCCCAAGCAACAACAATTTTAGAAGGATAAGACATCGAATAAATTTTATACAAATTAAGAGAGAAATGAGCAATGGAAGTTTTAATTTTGCCTTAAATGAATTTTTCCAGCTCGCTTCCAATATTTCGAACTGCAATGTTTTGTCTTTTAGCACAAAACATGACTGCTCAGATTATTTTAGGTCCTGATGCTGAAAAACTCATCAAAAGTCCATTTGAAATTGTCGACAAAGGTTGGCTGGACAGAGGATCGATAAGCGTGAATTCCACACAAACCTATTTGAGTAATTGGTCTGCTGGAGGGAACTCTGCCTTCAACGTTTCTGGCCTTGGGACCTATAGTTTGTTTTACAGAGATGACCGCCACAGTTGGGATAACATTTTTAACTTTTCCTACGGCCGTTCAGTTATCGATATCAATCAGCCATCCATCAAAACGGATGACAAAATAGACCTCACCAGCAAATATGGTAGATTAGCCAAATACAATTGGAGTTACACAGCGATGGTCAACTTCAAAACACAATTTGCACCCGGATATGTTGCAGGTCCAAAAGGAATACCCGACCTACAAAGGGGAAAAATTTCAGATTGGCTTTCTCCAGCGTATTTCACCGCTGCCTTGGGTATGGATTATTTGGAACAGCGTAAGATCACTTGTTTTTTGTCACCATTTACTTGTAAAGGAACCGTAGTAAAAAATCAATATCTCGCGAATCTTGGGCAATTTGGTGTTGACCCAGCTCAATACGACAGCGAAGGTAAAATGATCAGTCCTGGGAAAAATCTCAGAATAGAATATGGCGCGTATATCCGAATGGGATTTTCCAAATCATGGAAAGAACAATATCGATTGGACTCAAAACTCGAACTCTTCTCCAGTTATTTGCATCAACCGCAGAACATTGATGTCAATCTTGAAAGTGTTTTAGGGTGTAAAATCAATAAATACTTGGGTTTTTCTGTCATCATGCAAATGTTGTATGACAACGACATTATATTGGTCAAAAAGCCCGCAGGGTTTGACAATCAGGGAAATCCCACCCCCGAAATAAGAGGTCCTGGATTGCAATTTCGTGAGGTATTAGCAATTGGATTTCAATATTCTTTGTAAAATTTACGAATTGTTACTATATTTGCATCCCAATTTTAGAAAAGATGAAAGACGGAATTCACCCAGAAAACTATCGCTTAGTGGTTTTTAAAGATATGTCCAATGAATATGCATTTCTTGGAAAATCAACAATCAATACCAAAGAAACTATCCAATGGGAAGATGGAAATGAATATCCATTGGTTAAGTTGGAGATTACTCACACTTCACATCCATTCTTCACTGGTAAATCCCAGTTGGTGGATACTGCAGGTCGTATCGACAAGTTCAATACTCGTTACGCTAAGTTTAAAAAGTAATTATCGACTACGATATTTTTAGAGGGGCTATTGCCCCTCTTTTTTTTGATATCGGGGATGATACAACATTATCTCTTCCCTTAATCGCTGCCTATCCAAATGGGTATAAATCTCAGTTGTCGTAATTGAAGAATGCCCCAGCATCTCCTGTACCGATCGTAAATCGGCACCAGCTTCTACCAAGTGAGTGGCGAATGAATGCCTGAAAGTATGTGGCGAAACATCTTTGTGAATTCCCACTTTAATGGCCTCTCGCTTTACAATATTCAAAACCGTCATCCGAGACAAAGACTTTCCTTTCTGATTGATAAAAAGAATATCCTCTGACTCGGGTTGCATTGGCCAATGATTCCTTTCGCGTTGCAAATAAAATTGAACCCATTTGATAGCCCATGTGCCAATTGGGACCAATCTTTCTTTGTTGCCTTTCCCTACAATTCGCAAATAGCCTTCGTTCCAAAAGCAATTCGAAATTTGCAGGCTCAATAATTCCCCAACACGCAATCCGGAACTATAGAGCACTTCTAATATTGCACGATCTCGGTGACCTGCCGATTGACTAAGGTCCACTTGATTGATGATGGCCAGCACTTCTTCTTGCGATAGAACGTCAGGCAAATACCTCCCCAATTTCGGAGATTCAATCAATAGCATTGGATTGACTTGGATATACCGTTCCAACATCAAAAAATGAAAAAAGGCACGTAAGGTAGAAATCATTCTACTTTGCGAATTAGGCGCCATTTCTTGTCCAACACAAAAAGCAATAAAGTCACGAACATCAAGCGCATTCCAATTTTTAATTTCGGAAGCCTTTTCAATACAATACGACTCCACCTTCATCATATCAAAACGATACGATTCTACGGTCGCAGCAGAAAGCGAACGTTCTATTCGAAGATATGTGATAAAATCACGGAGTAAATGCTTGATCATGTCTCTCATAAAAAGCGAAAACCCTCTAAATAGAGGGTTTTCAGACAACATTACCTAAACAAATTCTATTATTAACCAAAGTACTTAAGAAAGCCGTTGCCTTGCATTAAGTATATTTCAATTCATCATTGAACCCACTTTTGTTGGGTTATCATCAAAGCTTCCTGAACGGTAATTCGATTACCATCTTGGTATGCCGTTACAAAAGGCCCTGGTAAATTGGGACATTGAGAATTCAAACTTTCCCTCTTTCCCCGAGCATCCTTATAGTCGGAGAAATTTCCTACTGTCCATTTCATCCATCCTTCGTGATTGCTCACTTCTTTTTTATCTTCTAATCCAAATTTATTGCGCCACTCATTCTCACTCACACTTCTGTGGTTGGCCAAAACTTGAACTTTATAGGAAACTTGGTTTCCTTGAGCAGATTTGGAATTACCTCCCTTTTTATTGGATGGATTTTCAGCTGTTTTCACTACTTCTTTTACTGGAGCTACCTCCTCCTTTTTGGAAGCATTGGTCACGATATTTTCTTGTACAGGTTCTTTTATCTCCTTCTCTATTTTTGTCTCTGATTGAATTATTTCAGCAGCTAATTCCTTTTTTTCTGCTTCAACCTTAGGCAATGACTCATTGGCAGGTGTCATCGACTTGGCCAGAATAATGGGAAACTCTCTCGGTTGATTGTCCACTGTGAAACTCAATTTACCGTCTATCGTTAGACCATCCTCTGGGATTGAAGCACACTGCACTTTGTATTTTACAACCACCGTCTCCGCATCTGGAACTTCAAACCAAACAAATTTTATGCTCGACCCATCGACTGTCACCGTTGCTCCGGCACTTTGAAATTTAGATAAAACACATCCATTGGAAGTCCATTCTTGCATTTTCAAGAAGCCTTTCATTCCGTTCAAATGCAGCACCAACTCCACAATAAACTCGTCCCCTTTTTTGGTGATGGTTCTGTCACATGCAGGCAAATCGTTGTTGGCATTTAAAAATGAATGAAACGTTTGATCGATTACATCGACAGATTCTTCATGGTCAATCATGACTTGGCCATTGATGATTTGATTGTCAATGGCAATGTCTTTTTTCTTGTTGTTTTGAATAAAAGAGAAAACGCCCTGCAATTTGGTCAAATCAGCAGCACCACTCATTTTCACCAATTGATAGGTGATATCAAAATGATCGACATCCGGTAGCGTCATCCAGACAAAACGCATTTTTTGATCTGAGAAAGTAAATGAAGCTCCTTTGGTTTCTATTGCCCTTGCAGCAAAACCCTGAGGCACCGCGATTTCCAACTTTGCAAAACCTTCGATATCGGACTTATTGATTTTAACTTTTATCACCGACACTCCGTTCACAGCCATCACGGCAGGGATTTCTTGTCTTACTGTGGGTTCGTCCCAACTGATGGTAGACAAGAATCCAACGATCAACAGGTGTAATGTAACCAAGAGAATTCTCATTGTATCAATTTTGTCGAAACAAAGGTGAAATTTCTCTTGGGTTCATTTTGTGTTTGTTCAAACATTTGCAAACAGCAAAATGTGAATTATGAAAACTTTGGTACAAAAGGTCAATCAAGTAAAAAAAGTCTATGCGCAATTGGATAAGCACATCGACACACTGCAAAAAGAAACCGGCCTTCATTGCCCATCGGGCTGTGGCATGTGCTGTAAGAAACCCGATATCGAAGCTTCTCCTATTGAATTTTTGCCACTCGCGCTTTCATGGTTTGATGAGAACAGCCATTGGGAGCACTATGAGGCCATCCAACATGAGGAAAATACATTGTGTCATGTCTTCCGACCCCACGTCACCTCATTTGGAGGATTGTGCAATGCTTATCCTTATCGTGGTTTGATCTGTCGACTATTTGGATACTCCGCAAGAATTAACAAAGACGAGCAAAAGGAAATTGTGACTTGTAAAATCTTGAAATCGGAACAGCCGAATCAAGTAGCCGCCGCTAATGCCGCAGGTAAAAAATTACCGGTCATGATTCACTATTACTCACGCATGGCTTCCATCGACATACAACTCAACGATCGAATGCCCATCAATCAAGCCATGCTCAAAGCTATTGAATCAGTAGCTGCATATTACGCCTATCGAAAAAGAAGAAAACCGAAGAAGGTTTAAAGCTTTGTTAAATCCAAATTGACTCTTCCAACACATCATAATCTTTGAAAAAAATAAAAGTATGTTGAAGAGAATATTTATTTCGCTTTCCATTATAGCCACCGTTTGCTCTGGCGCAAAGGCTCAAAAAAGTCAGAACTTTATCAATCACAATGCATGGGCGAATCAGACGACCACATGGAGTATCTCACCGAAATGGTCTATCCACCAAGAAATTCAATGGAGACGAAATGATTACTACAATCGTCCACAACAAACATTGTTGCGTGCAGGATTAACACGTGATTTGGGCAATGGACTATCTGCAACAGCAGGATATTGTTTTGTTTTCACTTCTCCATATGGTGCAATTCCTGCCAAAGGACCTTTCAATGAGCAACGACTTTGGCAACAATTACAACAAAAAAACACCCATAAAAATATCGAGTTGGTTACACGATTAAGACTTGAAGAGCGATGGGTTGAAACACCTTCCAAAGTTTCCATTAACAATGTATCCTTTGCTGCAGGAGATAATATTTTCTCTTATCGTGCAAGATTTATGGAGAAGGTCAATATTGCACTTACTTCGAGACAACAACCTTTCCAAAACAATTGCTTGTATTTTTCTATGATGGATGAATATTTCGCTTCATTCGGCACCAACATCACCACTAATATTTTCGATCAAAACCGAGCATTTGTTGGGCTTGGTTATGTTTTGCCCAAATTGGGACGCCTTGAGGTAGGTTACATGAATCAAACCATCAACAAAGGTTATTCTCAAGACGAAGCAGATAGCAGAATTCTGAGCAAACGAGAAGTGAATCACACTTTATCTGTTGCGTTATACACGACCATTAAAACATGGAAGCCAGAAGCGCCAAAAAATTAATTCGAGGCAACCTCTTTGTGTAACCCTCGTCTTTCTATTGGTTTCCCAACTGAAAAGTTGGTTTCAATTTTCCTTACAGGTTTAATTAAAGGGGCTTCGGCCTCTTTAATTTTTTATATTCAATTGAGTCTGTTGATAATTGAAATACAGACACAATTCTCCGCAACTGTATCTCGTTATTTTCGCCTAGCATGAATAAGACACTGCTCATATGCCTTGGCATTCTGTTTCTTTTATTGGGCTCTTCAATGGCTCAAGAAAAAGTGCGTATTGGCATATTGGCCAACAAGAATTTGCAGGAAATAAACTTTAAGGTCATTGGTAATGGGGCATTCATAAGCGATCAAAAATCAACCTGGATCAGCAGTGAAAATTCAAACATTCAAATCAGAAATGTTGGCGGGATGATTCGATTTACTTCCGATACAGTGGATGTATCTTGCACTAAAATATCCTTGCAAGCCGGAAACGAAGGATATTTTCAAGTTCAACTCACACCCCAATCCAGAAAATTAAAATACGGTGAGACCCTCGAAATAAAAGTGGTCAACAATCAATTGCAAATTGTCAATGTGATGATGATTGACACCTACATTTCTGGTGTTGTAGAAGCAGAAGGAGGTCCGAACCATGAGTTGGAATACTACAAAGCTCAAGCTGTCATTAGTAGAACTTACCTGCTGAGTCAATTTTACAAACACATCGATGACGGGTATAATTTGTGTGATCAAACACATTGTCAGGCTTTCAATGGATTACCCAAGCATGAACACATCATGGTAAATTCAGCTGAGCAAACCAAGAGCTTGGTCATTGTAGACGAAAATGCCAACCTCATTACAGCAGCCTTCCATTCGAATTGCGGTGGCAGGACCAATAATTCAGAACACGTTTGGTCTCGACCGCTATCTTACTGCAAAGCTGTTGATGACACTTTCTGTATGAAAATGCCCAACAGCAATTGGGAGAAGAGAATACCGGTTCAAGAGTGGACACGCTATCTGCAGTCTAAGAAGATTGAATCTTCCGATAGCGCCAATTTCGCGTATTTCCCGGGAGAAAAAGAAGTGTATTATCGAGAAGGTGATACCAAAGTACCACTAGTAACAATTCGGAAAGATTTGAAATTAAAGTCCACCTATTTCAGCGCACATCAAGATGGGAATGAAATGGTATTGATTGGACAAGGCTTTGGCCATGGCGTTGGCTTGTGTCAAGAGGGCTCCATCCGCATGGCAGAATTGGGTTATGGATTTGAGGAAATCATTCACTTCTATTACACCGGGGTAAAAATCATTCCTTACCAATACATTGCTTTTTTCAAGATTGAATGAGCAATATTTGGAAAAAAAAATCGTAATTCGTGTCGTGAAAAAAAAATTGCTCATTTCCCTGGTGATATTCTGTTCCATAATCGGTATCAGTATTGTTTTTTCCAGTTGTCATAAAAACATACAGACAGGACCTGATGATCAATTGAGCTATTCTACCGACACCCTTTTTTTTGATACTGTATTTACATCGATAGGCAGCACAACACAAATCGTCAAAATATACAATCACAATGATGCCGCTATGCACATTGATCGCCTTGCGCTTCGCGGAGGCACAGGTTCTATGTTCAGAATGGCTGTAGATGGAGACAATGGAACTTCAATTTCAGATATTGATTTGGAATCAGGAGATAGTTTGTACATTTTCGTTGAGGTTACCATCGATCCAAATGATGAGACTTTTCCATTCATCGCTGAAGATTGGATTGACCTAGAATACAACCATAAAAAAGAAGCCGTATATCTGGTTGGATGGGGACAAAACGCTTATTTCCATGGTGGTCCCGATGCCTTGACCACCTTAAATTGCCATGAAGTTTGGAACAATGACAAACCCCATGTCATTTATGGTGTATTGGAAATACCACAAGGATGCGACCTCACCATAACAGCAGGCTGCCATATTCGATTACACAAAGGAGCTGGTATTTTGGTCAATGAAGGAAAACTATTTGTACAAGGACAAAAGGGGAACGAAGTAGTTTTTGAAGGCGACCGATTGGAAAGTGAATACCAGACTACAACCGGACAATGGGGAATTGAGTTGGACTTTCAAATCGGTACCAACCAAGGCCCAGATATTTACACCATTTCTAGAGGGGGTATTTGGATTTACAAAAGCACCGGATCGACCATCGATTATGCCGTTATCAAAAATGGCAATACAGGGATACAAGTTGATACGACTGGAACGACAGGATTTGCTTTAACATTGACCAATACCATCATCAACAATATGGCCGGAGTTGGATTGTGGGGACAAGGGGCACATATCCAAGCGGTAAATGTTTTGGCCTCCAATTGCGGTGAAGGATGTGCTTATTTGTCAATAGGTGGCAAGTATGTCATGGACAATTGCACATTCGCTAACTATTGGAGTGGCGGCGTTAGAACGGCACCTGCTTTTGCACTCAATAATTATTACAAAGACATCAACCAAGTCATTCAAGTGCGTCCTATCTATCAATCGAGATTTCAAAACTGCATCATGTATGGTAATAATTCCAACCTGGATAATTTTGGTGAATTGGTTGTAGATGTTGTGTCACCTGAAACTCAAGATTACCAATTTAGTTATTGCTTGGTTGATTTTGAAGAAAGTACGAGTGATGGACATTGGGACAACATCATCAACCAACAAGCGCCATTTTTTTGCGATGTGTACAACAACAACTTCCACATCAGCAATAATAGCTCGCGCATGACAGGCGGACCTTTCAATGCAGGGGTGTTGGATTTGGATCAACAAGAAACTGGATTTTGGAAAGGATGTTATGACTACACTGGTAGTTGCAACTAGTCATCCCCGAATTGAAGCTTCAACACCATTATCAACAATTCATCTTCAGAAAACTATTGATTTTCAGAATGTTCTGGAGTTATAAACAATTTTATTTTTTTCGACTTGTGTAAAACTTGGCAATCAAATAAAAGCAAAAGAGGAAATTAAAAAGTATTTTCGCTACAGCGTGAAACTCACGTGAAACAACAAAAAATTAGTGTGATCGATGGGAAAAATCATTACGGTAGCTAACCAAAAAGGAGGTGTTGGAAAAACCACCACAGCAATCAATCTCGCCGCATGTTTCGGGGTGTTGGAATACAAGACATTGTTGGTGGATGCAGATCCACAAGCCAATGCCACCAGCGGAGTTGGTATCGACCCGAAATCCGTTAAAACAAGTATTTACGAATGTCTGGTGAATGATGTGCACCCCAAAGACATCACGATTGAAACGGAAAATCCAAATTTGGATTTGATTCCTGCACACATTGATTTGGTGGGTGCTGAAATCGAATTGATCCAAATGCCCAACCGCGAATACATGATGCGCCAGGCTTTGGAGAAAATCAAAGACGAGTATGATTTCATTATCATCGATTGCTCGCCATCTTTGGGATTGGTAACCGTCAATGCATTAACCGCTTCCGATAGCGTTATCATTCCTGTGCAATGTGAGTACTTTGCATTGGAAGGTCTAGGGAAATTATTGAATACGATAAAAATCGTTCAGCAAAAATTAAATCCTGAATTGTCGATAGAAGGAATTTTATTGACCATGTACGATACCCGTTTGCGCTTGAGCAATCAGGTTTTGGATGAAGTAAGAGTTCACTTCCAAGAATTGGTTTTTGATACCATCATTCATAGAAATACCACATTGGGCGAAGCGCCAAGTTTCGGGCAGACCATCATCATGCACGACGCAAGTTGCAAAGGTTCGATCAACTATTTGAACTTGGCTCGCGAGATTCTTCAAAAGAATGACTTGACAAAGATGAAGGGAGAAGATAAATATATAGACGTAGACAATGGCTAAGAAACAAGCATTAGGAAGAGGATTAAGTGCGTTATTGGAAAACGCAGGAAGTGTTATAAAAGACAAAAGCGAAATTAAAAATCCAGTTGTCGTTCCTGCACCAGAAGCTCCCATCGAAGTTTCGGAAACTTCCACCATTGGCCATATTGCCGGGGATATCTCGTTGGTACCTGTCACCCAAATTGAGGCCAACCCATTCCAACCCAGAACGGAATTTTCACCTGACGCATTGATAGACTTAGCGCAAAGCATCCGTGAAATGGGTTTGATTCAACCCATTACTGTCCGGAAAATCAGTGCGAAAAAATTCCAAATTATAAGTGGTGAGAGACGGTTCAGGGCTTCTCAAATGGCAGGCTTAGATGAAGTTCCTGTGTACATCCGCGCGACCGATGATCAAGGCATGTTGGAAATGGCGCTGGTAGAAAACATACAGCGTGAAAATTTAAATGCCATCGAGGTTGCCATTTCTTTCAAACGATTGATGGAAGAATGTAATCTAACCATCGAAGCTCTTGCAGAGCGCGTTGGTAAAGACCGCACCACTGTCACCAATTACGTCCGATTGTTGAAACTACCACCGGATATCCAATTGGGAATCATTGAAAAACGCATCAGCATGGGTCATGCTCGAGCATTGATCAACATTCCAGAATCAAAGCAGTTAGCCATTTTTAAAGAAATCATCGAAAAAGGATTGAGTGTTCGAAAAGTGGAAGACTTGGCCAAGGAAGATGATGCACCCAAATTGTTTCGTCCAGCCAAAGTCATTTTGCCCGTAGAATTTCAAAAGATGCAAGCTGAACTTCGTTTGAAATATGGCAAGCGCGCAAAAATTCAGCGCGGCGATAGTGGTATTGGGAAATTAGAAATTCCCTTTAGCACTGATGACGATTTGAATAGAATTATCGACCTATTGGGATTGTGAGAATCATCGTTCTATTTTTTTGCTTGTTAAACGTTTTTGCTGCGGCACAAAATACCGCGGACACCTCCAATTTCAGCAAAAAATGGAATGCCCCTCACTCCCCTTTCAAAGCTACTTTACTGAGTGCCGCATTGCCCAGCGCTGGCCAGATTTACAATCACAAATACTGGAAAGCGCCAATAGTGATTGGCGGCATGGGTACTTGTGCATATTTCATTATCAGCAATACTCGGTCTTATCAGCATTACAAAAGCGAGTATATCAAAGCTGCTGATAACGACCCTTTGACGGTGAGTCAATACAGTGCCGGTCAAATCAAACCGGTAATGGACACCTATCGAAAATGGATGGATTTAAGTTATTTCAGTTTAATTGGCGTGTATGCGCTTCAAGTCGTTGATGCCCACGTGGACGCCCATTTGAATGGATTTGACGTTAGTCCGAACCTCTCATTTTCTTGGCACCCAACGGTGTTTTTTACTGGACAAAATTTGAACAAAGGCGTACAATTCAACCTAAATTTTTAGCCATGCGAGTAGCATTATTGGGATATGGAAAAATGGGCAAGGCTATCGAACCCATCTTGGAAGAGCGAGGCCATCAAGTTGTTGTAAAAATCAACAGTCAAAATCCACTGACTTTGGCTCAACTCCAAAATGTTGATGTCGCCATTGAGATCAGCCGTCCAGATTTGGCATTGCAACATATTGATCTTTGCCTTCAATCTAAAACACCTGTCGTGGTTGGGACTACGGGATGGTATCACGAATTCGACTCCATCAAAAAAAGGGTAGAAAACGAAAATTTGTCGCTGCTTTACGCAACTAATTTTTCCATTGGTGTTCATTTGGTTTTTGCATTGAATGAACAATTGGCCAAATGGATGGAACAATTTCCGCAGTACAATCCTCAAGTTGAAGAGATTCACCACACTGCTAAATTGGATGCTCCCAGTGGGACAGGCATTACCATTGCCGAAGGCATTTTGAAACATCTCAGCAGAAAAAGCGGATGGGTCAATCATCCGTCCGAGATACCGACAGAACTGGCTTTAACTTCTGTTAGAGAAGAAAATGTTCCAGGCACGCATTCCATTTCGTATGTTAGCGAAGTGGATACCATTGAGATCAAACACACCGCTCACAACAGACAAGGTTTTGCCCTCGGGGCAGTGCAGTCTGCAGAGTGGCTTGTCAAACATCCCGGCATTCACTCGATGCAAGAATTTTTAAACTTTAAATAACCTCCATGCACTTCGGAATTCCAGAATTTTTATTTTTCTTACTGATAGCAATTTATTGCATCACCTTACCCAAAATTTTAAGTCGCGCAGGGCAAAATACATGGATGTCCTACGTTCCAGTATTGCAATTCATTCCGCTCACCAAAGCAATTGGTCGACCATGGTATTGGGTGCTCTTGCTTTTAATCCCGGGTGTAAACTTCTTGATGATGGTCATCGTGAATGTGGAATTGGGTATTGCTTTTAATTATCGGTCAACCAAAGAGCAATGGATGTTTGGTGCTCTACCATGGTACCGTTTGTGCGTATTGGCATTTCAGCAAAAAGAAACTGCTTACGTTGGAGCACGATCTTGGGAAGGAAAGAAAAAATCATTTGGACGAGAATGGGGCGAAGCAATTCTTTTTGCTATTGTCGCAGCAACTGTTATCCGAAGTTTCTTTTTAGAAGCGTTCACCATCCCCACTCCTTCTATGGAAAAAAGCATGTTGGTAGGGGATTATTTATTCGTTTCAAAATTTTCTTATGGCACCAAATTGCCGCAAACTCCGATGTCGGTTCCGTTCGTTCACAACGCACTTCCCTTCGATGGTTTACCCAATAGCTATGTGGAGTGGTTTAGCCTACCCTATTTGCGTCTCCCTGGCATTGGCGATGTTGAGCGCTATGACCCCGTTGTATTTAATTTCCCTAATGGCGATACCATCTTGGTAGATCCTTATTACGCTGGTCACGACTACTACGGTTTATTGAGAAATGAGGCGATGTATTTGGCCGCTCCCAATGCTACATCTTGGGAAATGCAATATGATGCCTATTCCGCCAATCCTGAAAAATTTGACGCAATGGCTCGTAACAACTTTGCCAATAAAAAAGTTTGTCTATCGTGCGGATTAGCTGAGCGTTCCAGAAGGGGACATGCCATTGGCGGTGTTCGTTACCGTCCAGTAGACAAAAAAGAAAATTACATCAAACGTTGTGTCGGATTGCCCGGTGAAACTTTGGCTATTGAACACAGAAAAGTCAAAATCAATGGACAATTCATTGATGATTTGGATGGAATGATGCACTCCACGCTGATTCAATTGGCACCGAATGTTAGCATCAAAAAAATTCAAAGCAAGTACACTTGCAATTTAGATGACATCAAGTCTGCGCAATTTGAAGACACTTTAAAAAATTCTACTTCCACCATATACGAAATACCACTGACCGAAAGTCAAGTTCAGGAGATGATTGCTAGCAAAGAGATTATATGGCATGAAGTGATTGACGAAACCCAACCCAATCACGCGCCGGGCTCAATGTTTCCCAATAGCCGCAATCCTAAATTTGCTCAATGGACTGTAGACAATTATGGACCAGTGACTATTCCTGCTGAAGGAATGACCATCGTTTTAAATGACGATAATTTCGACATGTATCAGCGCGTGATTCGGGTGTATGAGCGTCACGATTTGGTTAGAACAGGTAAAGACAAATTCACATTGGATGGTCAGATGGCATCATCCTATACATTCGAGCAGAATTATTATTGGATGATGGGGGACAATCGCAACAATAGTTTGGACAGTCGATTTTGGGGATTTGTTCCTGAAGACCATATTGTAGGAAAAGCGATTTTCAATTTCTTCTCTCAATCTGATCCTAAATACCAAGGAAACAAACATATTCGTTGGGAAAGAATGTTCAGACTGGTTCATTGATAAAATGCAAATTGTCGTCCCTGGGGTCATTTTCCCGCCCATATCTTATTGCGTTTTGTTACAACAGAACAAAACACAAATCGATGGATGGGGATATTATCACAAACAAAGCATTCGCAATCATTTTACGATTTTAAGCGCAAATGGTCGCTTGGATCTCACCATCCCAGTAAAAAGCGTTAAAGGTCAATTGACACCCCTTCGGGATATCTGTGTCGAAGATGGCACTTGGTATAGACCGCTACTAACCGCTCTTCAAAGCGCATATGGAAAATCACCATTTTACTTTTATTTCAAAGACGAAATTGAAACGATTTTCAAAGAAATGCCAGGCCAACATCTCTTCAGCATCCAAATTGAAATACTGCAATGGTTGAAGAAATATTTGGACCTGCCTGCATTAGAAGAAACAGACAGTTGGGAGATACAATCACCCGAGTATGATCTTCGCAAATTGAAAAAAAAATGGGAGATTAATTCTCCCATTCAATCGTATCATCAAGTATTCATGGACCGATTCGAATTCGAATCCGATTTATCTGTGCTTGATTTGCTCTTCAATTTAGGCCCACAAGCCATGAGCTATATCAAAAATCATCCCCCAATTACACTACATTAGGCCTGACCTTGAGGTCCTCCAAAATTCATTGGAAGGATTGGATCTTGCCCCAATGTCTCTTGGATTTTTCCATGTTGCGCTTCAAATTTCTGCAAATTATCTTGAAGAGCGCGTTGTAAACGCTTTGCATGTTGAGGAGTAAGAATGATTCTAGAAACAACCTTGGCCTTTGGAAGACCCGGCATCATACTTATAAAATCCACAATAAACTCGGCTGGTGAATGCGTAATTACTGCCAGATTTGAGTACTTGCCTTGAGCATTTTCTTCAGTCAATTCAATGCTGATTCCTTCTTCTTTTTGTTGTGACATGTTACAATATTTCTTTTAATTCGATTAAGCTTGTTATGGTAAAGGTAGGATGAACATTGTGACGTTGGTTATTCAACTTTAGATAAACTTGATCCATTCCAATATTCTTCGCTCCGATAATATCTGCTTCCCAATCATCGCCAATCATCAAACTTTCGTCTGCGCGCGTACCGGCTAATTCAAAAGCATAATTGAAAATTTCTGGATTGGGTTTTCTTACCCCAACATCTTCTGAATTGATGTTGTGAACAAAAAATGGAGAAAGACCACTGCCCTCCATTTTTATTCCTTGAACCTCTTTGAATCCATTGGTAATAATATGCATGATGTACTTGCCACTCAAGTGATTTAAAAGCTCCAATGCGCCAGGAATGAGGTGAGGTTGTCGTGGACATTGATCAACAAAAGCCGCCGCAAACTGCTCCATCAATTCCATTGAATAATTCATTCCAACATCATCCATGGATCGGCTAAAGCGAGCAGTTCGTAATTCTTCTTTGGTCATCGTTCCTTGACGATACATGGCCCAAACGCGGTGGTTGTGGTGCAAATAAGCTTTATAAAAACCTTCCCATAAATTGGGATCACAATCAAATTGCTTCCACATACTTTGCAAGGTAATCTCGGCATTGCGATGGATGTCCCATAAAGTCCCGTCCAAATCAAAAAAAAGATGCTTGTATTTCATGTCAATTTTCCCATTCACTTAAAACGTCACAAAGCCTGTGACTATAGCCAACTTCATTATCATACCATCCCACTACTTTCACCATATTTCCAATTACAGAAGTCATTTCCGCATCAAAAACACAACTGTGAGGATTATTTATAATATCAGAAGAAACAATTGGATCCTCTGTAAATTCAACGATTCCCTTCCATCTATTTTCAGCAGCCTTCCGAAATGCTTCATTGATCAACTCAATACTCAAAGGATCTCTAACGACACTCGTAATATCCGTCAATGAGCCATCTGGAACAGGAACTCGCATTCCACAACCACCGATTTTTGATGCAAGATGTGGGAAAATACGGGTTAATGCCTTGGCTGCTCCTGTTGTCGTGGGAACAATACTTTGTAAAGCACCTCTACCTCTCCTTAAATCTTTGTGAGGAGCATCATGTAATCGCTGGTCTCCCGTGTATGAGTGAACCGTTGTGATGTAACTGCTTTCAATTCCACAAATTTCATCAATCAATTGAATCATGTGAGCTGCACTATTGGTAGTACAGCTGGCACAGCTAATGATATCTTGTGATTTCCAATCATCTGGGCCAATTCCCAAAACCACCATTGGCACTTCAGGAGAAGCACTGGGTGCGGAAAGCAATACTTTCGAGGCTCCAGCTTTAATGTGTTTCATCAGGCTTTCAGAATTTGTCATTGCCCCTGTTGCTTCAACAACGACATCGACATTCCATTTTCTCCAATTGGGTATTTCGGCAGGACTTGATTTTTGGTAATATTCCAATTGCTTTCCATTTTCGACAAACCATTGACTACCCGAATTCAGGCAATTATTCCATTTCCCATGGACGCTATCGTAGCGTAACAAATGGGACATGGTATCGCTGGGATGAAGGTCTGCAACCACTACGATTTGAATCGAGGGGAATTTCTGCGCGGTTCTGAAAAATGTTCGACCAATTCTACCAAACCCATGAATGGCCACTCGCAGTGGAGTGTCTTTCATTACAACATGTGTTTTTCTGCGTGATACGACGATCTCACAAGGGGACCACTTTCTACATGCCTAAAGCCCATTTCTTTTCCCAACGTTTCATATTCTGCAAAACGCTCCGGAGTTATGAATTCAGCAACAGGAAGGTGCTTCGGTGTAGGTTGCAGATATTGCCCCAAAGTGATCACATCCAAACCTACGGAACGCAAATCTTGCATGGTTTCAATTACTTCTTCATGGGTTTCACCCAATCCCAGCATGACACCACTTTTGGTCCTCATTCCACCTTGCTTCAATCGACGCAAGACCTCTAAACTTCGGTCATATTTTGCTTGAATACGCACTTGCTTGGTCATCCTTCGAACAGTCTCCAAATTATGGGATACAATTTCTGGAGCAACATCAATGATTCGCTGAAGGTTCTCCCATTTACCAGCGAAATCAGGAATCAATGTTTCCATGGTAACACCTGGTGCTTTGCGGCGCACGGCTTCTACCGTTTTTGCCCAAATATCCGCACCTCCATCCGGTAGGTCATCACGGTCTACTGAAGTAATCACTGCGTGCTTAACCTTCATCAAAAAGATGGATTCTGCCACATGCTCTGGTTCATGCGGATCCACCATCAGAGGTCTTCCAGTAGCTACCGCACAAAAGCCACATGACCTTGTACAAATGTTACCAAGAATCATAAAAGTAGCAGTGCCTTCTCCCCAACATTCTCCCATATTGGGACAGTTTCCACTTTCACAAATCGTGTGCAACTTGTGCTCAGAAACAAGACTTCGAACCATCTTATAGTTCTCGCCAGTGGGTAGTTTCACTCTTAACCATTTGGGCTTGGGAACACGTCCCACATTTCCTTCACTCATTTTGAATTGTATTTTGAACCAAAAAAGAATCTTGTATAGATGGCTGGAAAAATAAAATGGTTTTTCGCGTGATCGTTGTAACGATCCAAAACAGCCTGTGACATAATTTCAATTCGTTTGGGGTAAATATCAGCAGTTGCCCCTATTTCAACTCCTCTCAATCCTAACTCTTGATTGCTGTATTCAAAACGCAATCCGGCTTGGAGGAAAATCCCCATTTGAATTTTAGTTTCATTCAACCCCACCAAGTTGGAGGCGCGACCTCTGATATTATCGGTATAATGCTTATTGGGATCGAATTTTTCTAAGACAAAATCATAACCTCCGGGGCGAGATGATGACGGATAAATTATTTCCAAATAAACAGGCTTAATAAATCCCACCGAAGGACCAACTTGCCAAAATTTATTGATTTGAACACCATTTTTTCTCAGTTTTTCGGCAAACTCTGATGTTTGCCCAACACCAAATCTCGCAACAAAAAAACTATTTTGTTTTCCGTAATAATATGCTCTTGCGCTGGGGTCTTGAAAGTATGACTTGACCTCCTTTTCATGGCGGTAGAATTGCATGTCCGCATTGAACTTCCAAAAGGTGTATGCGTCATTGGCTTTTACATAATGATCGAATCCAACACCCCATCCATTGGTTTGGAAAGTGAGCGCCGCAGCATTGGCTCGGTCATACAAAATATTGCGTGGAGCAGCATCGGTTAGGTCTTGCGCCGTCACTACAAAAGGTAGCCAACTCAACAACAATAAAAAAGTTCTGTTCATGTTCCCTGCAAAGATAAACGGAAGCCCTAACTTTGCTCTTGAACATTATAAATTATGCATTCAATAGAAGTTAAATACAGTGGAGGGCTCAGATGCTCTGCCACTCACTTAAAAAGTGGCAACACCATCATCTCAGATGCTCCCGTGGACAACAAAGGAAAAGGGGAAGCTTTTTCGCCTACTGATTTGCTTTGCACTTCATTGGCCATGTGCATGATGACCATCATGGGGATTACAGCCAACGAAAAAGAAATCGCATTTGAAGATGCTCAAGTGGAGGTTACAAAAATAATGGGGACAGATCCAAGACGTGTCAGTGAAATTCACTTGAAATTTTTAGTGAATGCACAAAATTGGACCGAAAGGGAGTGGGCTATAATGAAAAATGCCGCAGACACATGCCCTGTTGCTAAGAGCATCCATCCCGACATTCTTGTAAAAGTTGAGTGGCTAGGCCGCTAATACTTATTTTACTGGTTGCTCAATTGGAGCTTTATCGTACGCTGCACACTTAGGGTGTTTGGCTACACAAGCTGAAAAAAACAATGTGGCAACAACAGCAACGAAAAATAACTTCTTGTTCATAATGGTTGAATTTGAAAACAAATATAGTCCCTACCCGCAACATGCTCAACGTGTGGACCGTGTTTTTTTTCAACACCTCGTCCTTATTTTCTTCCTTGCCGTCCGGTTGAATGGTTTTTCTCAAAAAGCTTTCGAATTTCAATGTTTCATGAATGATTCTACTCCCCTTGTTTTTTCAACTTCGGGTGAAGCAGAAAAATTCATGTTCAAACAACTGCAATTGACACTCACGCAAGGCTATCCTACTGCCAAATGGAATTTGGTTGCAATGGACAGCACCGCAAGAATTGCACAATACAGATTGTTTACGGGCAGAACCTTTCGCTGCGGAGAGATCACCAATTGGAACAATGAATGGATGACTTTACCGACGGTTGAACAACTGCTCTATTGGCATCCTCAACAACTTTTCACTGGGGTTCCTTTTGACAAAGCAGATTTTAAAAACTTAGAGAATTTTGGAATATCCATCCGTCAGTTTCAAATCTTCTTCAACGATAGTACCGCCAATGTGCGAATAGATGCGAAACCATTATCAAAAAACAGATTTCAGGGAATTCTCGGTTCACAAACCAATTCAGGTAAAACAACGATTTTGGGGGAAGTTGAGGCCCAATGGGTGAACCACTTCAAAAGAGCTGAAAAAATAAATTTTCACTGGCAAAGACAAGCGGCAGCGGTTCAAAAAATGGAAAGCACTGTTCAGTTCCCTGTACTCTTTAAATCTGCATTTGGCGCTCAGTTTGGCTTTGACTTTTATCGAAACACACAATCATTTTTTCAAGTCTCCACTTCTGGTTCTTTGGATTATCGCTGGCGAAAAGGGAACACCGTTTCCCTTTGGGCCCAATTAAAAAACCACACACAATTGACTGGAGAAAATTTGGCGATCCAACATCAATTATTGGGTTTGAAAATTGATCAAAAACTTTTTCAGAATGATCATTGGCAAATACATACAGCATTGACCTATGCCCAAGGAAATCAAAGAACTTCAGAAGATTATATCCAACAAAAAAACAAAATTCAAAAAAGCGATTTTCAAATAGTGTTGCATAGAAAAAACAAATCAACCTACGTCAATTTGAAACTACTCCATGCCGGAATTTGGGCCAAAGAACTGAGCACAATGGAGAAGCTCCGCATTGGAGGCATGTCGACGATTCGGGGATTTGCACAAGAAAGCATTTTTTGTTCGCATTACATCGCTCAACATTTTCAATTCGGAAAAAATTGGAATGAACAATGGAACTTATTTGGTTTTTACGACTGCGCGGTGATTCAAAATGCACATTCACAATATTGGCAAGGGGTTGGGATTGGAACACAGATTACATCAGAAGCAGGAACCATTGAAATCAGCAATGGCTGGGGAATATCCCCGGGTCAAAATTTTGATTTGAGAAATAATGTCATCCATTTGGGATATCAGGTATACTTTTGATCAGGACTAGCACCAATCCTTGTTATTTTTGAGCGATGAAGTGCCTACTGAATTTCCTTGTTTTCGTTGTTGCGACAATTTTCTTTGTGGGTTGTCAAACTGTGCAACCCGTTGAGGAGGTAAACATTCAGTCGAAATATTACAATTGGACCAACCAAAGTTTTCATCCCAAAATAAGTGTGACTGAGAAATCAGACACTACTATAACTTACAAGATTATTCTTCCCAACAGCGATCTTCAGAATAGCACAGGGAATCAGCTTGAAATTAAATCACTGGGACAAAAAGAAAATTCAAGGGTTCAATACAGCCAAGTTTTCACAATACCCAATATCAATTTAGAAAACAATTCGGGATACTTTTCTTGTACGTTCAGACACCCTATTGACTCCAATATCACCCAGCTCACTTTCACCATCAAAGAATCCAAGAGCATACGAGAAATATCGGTACCCGTTGCGTATCTACCATCCAAAGAAGGATGGATTTGGAATTCCGAAATGGGAACTGGCTATTGCTCCAGTAATCAAAAGCTGATTTTGCCCCATTGCGATAAAATACAATTTCAACCCAGATCTGAGAAATTACCATCTCCCCCATTTTCAGCCAATGCCCCTTTTATTCCGCAAGAGAAATCGGTCGTTGCATGGAAATCTGATTCTCTTCAATTGGCACCAGGTGCCTATCAAATTTTTGACGGGGCCAACCAACAGGTTTTGCAAATCATTGATGGCAATAAATCACCCAATTTTCCTGAAATTACCCGTATCGAAGAAATGATTGGACCCATTCGCTACTTGTGTTCCAAGGAAGAGTATGAGCGCATTCAGAATTCTTACGAAGGTCCTGAAAATGCATTTGATAAATTTTGGATTCGAAGCGGAGGGAGTAAAGCAAAAGGAAAAGAACTTATCAAAGTTTATTATTCGAGGGTCCAAGATGCCAACTATCACTTCACATCATACGCAGAAGGTTGGCGCACAGACAGAGGAATGATTTATCTGGTTTTTGGGCATCCTCAGGCCATCATCTCGGATGACATACAAGAAACTTGGATCTATGGGCATGCCAATGATCCGCAAGCTTTGAAATTTGAATTTGAGAAAAAAAACGATCCCATTTGGGGAATCATTTACATCTTAAAAAGAAATGAGACATACCGCTCTCCATGGGAAAGTCAAGTAACACAATGGAGGCAAGGAAGAATTTATCCATGATTAGAGAAAAAAGAACACCGCCACAATTGGCGATAGGATTTCATGCCATTGAGGCCGCAATCCTGGCAGGAAAGCAAATTGAAAAAATCATGATTCAACGCGGTTTAAAAGGAGAATTGTTTCAAAAGACAATGGCCCTTATCCAAGAGAATCAAGTCCCCTTTCAATACGTACCCATTGAAAAATTGCAGCGCATTACTACCAAAAATCATCAAGGTATCATTGCCTTTCAAAGCCCTGTAACATTTGGTAATATTGAAGAAATTGTCAGCACTACCTTTGAAAATGGCAAAACACCCTTGGTTCTTTTGTTGGATGGATTAACGGATGTTCGAAATGTCGGAGCCATTGCTCGAACAGCAGAATGTCTGGGAGCAACAGCCATTGTGATGACTGAAATGGGAAGCGCACCCATCAATGAAGATACCATTAAAACGAGCGCTGGAGCCTTGATGCATTTGCCCGTTTGCAAGACAAAAATGGCAGTTGATACAATTCATTTGCTGCAAAGCATGGGAATCGTTTGTATCGCAGCAACAGAAAAAGCCACCGACTTCCCGGAGAATTGTGACATGACCGTTCCCCTGTGCATCGTAATGGGCAATGAAGAAAAAGGAATTTCCAAAGCTGCGCTAAAGGCCGTGAAGCAAGGAGTTCGGATTCCGATGACCGGAATTACCACATCTTTGAATGTGTCAGTAGCCGCAGGAATGTTGCTGTACGAAGCCATGAAACAAAGAAGATTGAATCATGAGTAAAAAAATAAACCCCAAAGATTTACCCTTCAAAAAGGGTGATGTTTTGGAAGTGGAGATTGATGAGATGGCCTTTGGCGGCAATGGTATTGTATGGGTAGATATCCCCGACGGAAAAGTTCCATTGTTCATAGAAAACGCCATAAAGGGACAAACCCGAGAAGTCCAAATTACCAAGATAGACCGCCGTCACATCGAGGCCCGCGACATTCGTCTGATTGAAAAGTCAGGTATTGAGTTAGACATCCCTTATCAACCCATTCCAGGGGCTCCCTATGCCAGCATGCCGTATGAACTTCAACGTTCTTTCAAGCAAAATGAGGTAATCGAGCTGTTGCGCAGGATTGGAAAAATAGAGGCAGAGCCACTTTTGGATGAATATATTGCCTCTCCTTCCCTTTGGCATTATCGCAATAAAATGGAATACAGTTTTTCTGTTATTCGATGGGATAAAGAGAAGAACGACACCGTTGATGATTTCGGTTTGGGATTCAAAAAGAAAGGAACTTGGTGGATTGTAGAATCATTGCAAAAAGACTCTGGTTTATTGGATGAGCAATTAGAAAGCAAAATGCACCTTATTGAAGAATGGTGCATAAAAAGCGGATTACCCGCTTGGCATCCACCGCAAAGACACGGTTTTTTTCGCTATTTGGTAGCGAGAAAGAGTTATTTACAAGATCAAATTTTGTTGAACTTGGTAACAACCGATGATGGAATTGAACAATTTGATAGTTCCGCTTGGGTCAGTCTTTTGCAATCCATTTTAGGTAATCGACTGGCTGGCGTTATCCACACCATCAACAACGATACGGGTGATCGCGTAGACCCTTTGAATGGTGAACACCGTTTGCTATTCGGATCTGAAAAAATTACAGAGAGTATCTTGGGTTTACAATTTGAAATCAGCATGAAGAGCTTCTTTCAAACCAATCCCAAAAGCGCCGAGCGTCTTTATGCCAAGGCCATTGATTATGTGAAGGAAGTTGGACAAACTGGTACCATTCTGGATTTATTTTGTGGCACTGGAACCATTTCGCAATTGCTTTCAAAAGCAGGATTTTCCGAAGTTATTGGCGTTGATATCGAACCCAAAGCCATTGAGAATGCACAAGAAAATGCGCGAAGAAACGCGATCAATAATTTGACTTTTTTCGCAACCGACGTTGGCAAGTTTTTATTGGAGCAACCCCAATATCAGCATCAACTTCACGTTTTGATGATGGATCCACCTCGTGCAGGAATTGCGCCCAAGACATTGAGAAAAGTAATGGACCTGCAGGCCAATTTCATCGTCTACATTTCCTGCAATCCAGCCACATTTGCGAGAGACACGGAGACTTTGGAGGCCAATGGCTATGCATTAGAAAAATGGAGTTTGATTGATCAGTTTCCACATACGTCGCATGTTGAAGTTTTGGGAAGATTTAAAAAACGATCTGAATGAAAAAGGGCGACTTAAAGTCGCCCTTTTTTATGGGTGTAGAATTCAATTAGTGAGAAGCCAAGTAATTGGCTACACCAGCATGATCTGCTTTCATTCCATCTTTTCCTTTGCTCCAGTTGGCTGGACAAACTTCACCGTTTTCTTCAAAAAACTGCAAAGCATCAACCATACGCAAAGCCTCATCTACATTACGTCCCAATGGGAAATTGTTGATGATGGCGTGTTGCACAGTTCCTGACTTGTCGATTAAGAACAAACCTCTGTATGCGATCATTGGGCCATTGGCAACCAACGCACCATTGTCATCATAGGTATATTCTCCAGCCAAAACTCCGTATGCATCAGAAATGGTTTTTGAAGTATCAGCAACGATAGGATATGTGATTCCTTTGATACCGCCATGACCTTTTTCCATTTGCAACCAACCCCAGTGGCTCTCTTCAGTGTCTGTTGAGCAAGCAACTACTGCAACATTGCGATCTTGAAAATCTTTCAAGCGCTCTTGAAAAGCATGCAACTCAGTTGGACAAACGAAAGTAAAATCTTTTGGATAAAAGAAAAATACCACTGCTTGCTTCCCGATATATTGATCCAATGAAAAATCGCTAACGATGGTTCCGCCATTGGTAACGGCTCCTGCCTTGAAAGAAGGCGCTTTTTTTCCGACTATTGATGCCATAATAAATTTGTTTGTGCAAAAGTAACATTCGACACGTATTAAAGTTTAAACAAACGTGATGTTTTCAAAATTTCATATCACATTTGCGCAATGAAAAACATTTTAATCACTGGAGGAAGTTCTGGTATCGGTGCGGCTACTGCCCAGCTTTGTATTGAAAAAGGTCATCGTGTGCATCTGATGGGGAGAAACGCAAGTCAATTGAGCGCCATTCAACAAAATTTAGGCGACCAATGCTCTTTTAGTGTTGGAGATGTCCGGAAAATAGAAGACTGCACAAGAACTTATCAAGATGCCTGTCAGCAAATGGGAAAAGTGGATGTCTTGATCAACAATGCTGGACTTGGCATTTTCGACCCATTGAAAGATGCTAAATTGGAAGATTGGCATGAAATGGTGGATACCAATATCAAAGGAATCTTGAACATGATTCATTTAAGCTTGAATGATTTGATTCAGCACAAAGGTCACATCATCAATTTAGGTTCCGTAGCGAGTCATCATGTTTTTGCCAACTCAGGAATCTATTGTGCCACTAAGCACGCCGTGCTGGCCATTGGGGAAAGTATCAAAATCGAACACGGAAAAAACATTCGCATAACAACCATCTCTCCCGGTTCTGTGAACACGCCATTTATTCATGTCACCAAAAATGAGGAGTTATTGAAAGAATATGTTCCCAACTTTGAAAAAGGATTAAGCCCGTTTGACATTGCTGCGCAGATGGTTCATGTGATTGAAGCACCTGCAGGTGTGAGTATCAATGAGATTATCATTCGCCCTGGCGTTTAAGCCAATCCATTTTCTCTTGGGGTGAATTGACATTGTGCAGCCAATTGACCTCAAGAGGATCTATCTTTTGCAAAGGCAAACGGTTCAATAATTTGCGTGCGCATCGCGATTGGGATATCCACAAAGAAATAAATCCCTTTGCTTCCCTTTCCCAAATGGTGGCCAAAGGCTCGGCCCATTGCTTCTCTTCATTCCAAAAAGCAGTTGCCATTTTTTGGGATTCTCTCGATTGAATCAAATAGCGGATTGAATGAGACGACCAGTTGGGCATATCGCAAGCCATTACAACCCATGAGTATTGGGGGAATTGCATCATCGCACTCAATATTCCGCCCAAAGGACCAAAATCTACAAATTGATCTACAATGCAATTTTCCATGGGGATTTTTCTCAGCAATGCTTGCTCGTGACTTCGAACGCTGAATAAAACAGGAATTTCCAACTGCGCACATTCTTCGCCAAGAAATTGCCATTGAGGAATGCCATGATAATCCATCATCGCTTTATCTTGGCCCATTCTTTCACTCATGCCACCCGTTAGAATCAATGCAACCAATGGTGCTGGTTTGGTTTGCACGCGAACCCAATCTGCGATCTCATTCAAACATTCTCGAGAGTAACAAATGGTTTGATCCGTTATCACTCCCCATTCCACAAGGTGTTGAGGAAGTTCACCATCCGCTGTTATCACCAGAACCACATTGGTCAATTGATCTTTCCTTCTTTTCAGTGACTCGACTTTGTTCTCATCATCAATAATAATTTGAACTGGCGCTGAAAAGTGATTTCCGTTGACCCAATGAAAGAGAAATGGCGAAATGAGATCCCCTTCCCATTGCATTTTTGCAAAACCACCACCTGCTGTGAGTGTGTTGGTCGCATCTTCTGATTGATGAGAAGCATCCAAATATGCCGTTGCGATGGATGAATAATTTTGAAATACGCGCACCCACTTTTGAATTTCATCGCAAGATGTACCATATACACCAATGGATTTTTGGTGTTTGGTTAAAGGATGATTGACCTCCATGAATTAAAAATCATTTTTACCACCCGACTTGCTAAGCAAGGTGACATTCTGTATAACAATTTGATGTGAGAGTGCCTTGCACATATCATAAACCGTCAAAGCAGCAGCTGAAGCCGCTGTCAGCGCTTCCATTTCCACACCTGTTTTCCCTTCGCACTTTACCTCAGTTATAATTTCGATAGGATTGGTATGACCGTTAATCTCTACGCTAATTTTCGAGATCATTAGCGGGTGACACATCGGTATCCAGTCAGCGCATTTTTTGGCAGCCTGAATACCTGCGATTTTTGCCACTTCAAACACAGAACCTTTGGCTGTACCGAAGTGAGATTGTTGAAGCGCCTCAAAAACATCTTGAGGAAATTGGACCTTAGCGCAGGCTTTTGCTGTTCGAATCGAGCTAACTTTCTCCGTCACGTCTACCATGGCTGCAGTGCCCTTTTCATCGATATGCGATAATTGATTCATGCCTCAAAGATATTTATTCCATTCTAGATGTGGGAAAGTTGAATATTGATTGGTTTGCCTTACAACAATTTAATGGATATTTGTGTCTAACTAAGTAGGAATACTGAATCGTGCAATTGCCCAACCCATATATTTTTTGCCATTATCGGTTTTTGCGAATGGCCGCAATTGCAATTTTGTTTTTATTATTCCAGGATTCAGCGCAAGCCACACATATTTATGGCGGGGACTTAACCTACACTTATTTAGGGAACAACGTTTATAGTATTCGATTATTTGTATACCGTGACTGCGGACCAACCAACGTCAATGGAACCGATTTCGACCCCACCGTCTCGATTGGAATTTTTAATTCGAATGGCTCATTGTATCAAGAGTTACAAATAGACTTACAATCTACCAATGTAGAAACCCTTCCATCAGACCTCGCAAATCCTTGTTATACCGTACCACCGAGTGTTTGTGTTGAAAAAGCTTTGTATCAGAAGACAGTTACCCTACCCTTCAATGCGCAAGGATATACACTTGCCTATCAAAGATGTTGCAGAAATACCAGCATCGACAATTTGGTGCAAAATCAGAACAATTTGGCTGGAATGACATTGACTACGCAAGTACCTGGAACCAATCTTGTGAGTGCCCAAAACAATAGTGCAGCCTTTGTTTCCTTGCCACCGACTTCGTTGTGTTTGAATGCCCCTTTCTTTTATTCAGCGCAAGCCATCGATCCAGATGGCGACCAATTGGTGTATAGCTTTTGTACACCCCTGGATGGAGCCGATCAAACCAATCCAGCTCCGACACCACCATCGGCTCCACCGTATAGCAATAACACTTGGAGTCCAGGATTTTCGGCAAGCAATCCGATAACTTCCAATCCTGCCTTTACGATCAATTCATCGACTGGGTACATCACAGGTACAGCCACCCAATTGGGAACGTATGCTATTGCGATATGTGTTGCTGAATACAGAAATGGTGTATTGATTAACACCATTAGACGAGATTACCAATTGAATGTGAATTTATGCGACCCCAATACCAGCGCTGGTGCTGGAGTGAGTGGCATGGGTGGAGTTCAAACCAATTTCTGCATGGGACTGGCTGTTGATTTCGTCAACAATAGCGTCAACGCAAATACTTACCACTGGGATTTTGGGGTTCCTCTTACCAACACTGACACCAGTAACACTTTCGAACCATCGTACACGTATGAGCAACCAGGAACATACCATGTCACTTTGATTTCAAATCCAGGATGGCCCTGTGCAGATACGGCATCCGTGGTATATACAGCAATTGAAACTTTTACACCGGATATTCAGACACCAGTTTCATCTTGCCTCAACGGGCAAGTGGTTTATAATTTCGATCATGGGTTGAATAGTGACTTGTTTCCCAATGCTGTCATATTCGACTGGACATTTGACTTGGGTAGCAATCCACCCTCTTCTTCTTTAGCGTATCCATCGTTCATTTACTTGGATCCCTCAATCAATACTTATTCAGTGACGCTAGCGATAGACAATCAAGGTTGTATTGGAACACAAACCATTACTTTCGACAATCAACCACAGCCAGAAGTGAGCATCAATCCGCAAACTGAATTTTGCTCTGGCTTAAACATAGCATTTACGCAAACTTCCTCCAATACAACCAACTATTATTGGAACTTCGGGGTTCCTTCCGTCAATGCAACGAGTAGCTTGATCAATCCCAATTATTTTTTCCCAAGCGAAGGACAATACACTGTGATGCTCGTAGGCTCTGCACCTGGGACATGTGCAGATACCGCCTATTCTACGATTCAAGTCTACGCCGATTTATCACCTACATTTCAGAGTCCAGGTCCGGTATGTTTTACAGGCCATTCTCTGACGTTCGAGGCCGCAGGATATTCGACACCCAATCCAATTGCAACGTGGGATTTTGGCTCAAATGCCAACACAAGTAGCAGCAATAATCTCTCCATAAGTGGAATTGAATTCTACGCT
>CANFLZ010000026.1 GCA_947448135.1 Flavobacteriales bacterium | reverse complement strand
TGGTGGAGTAGTACAGAGTACGTTTCTTTCAGCGCATGGCTCCGCAGACTGTCCTACGACAATTCCAATGTACTCCGCAACCTCAGCGTTAAGCAGTTCGGCTTTAGTGTTCGTTGCGTCCGGGATTAGTGCCGCGCAGTCCGAGAAACAGAAACAGAGCGGGAATGGGGGAAATCTCCCCTCCTGCTCGAACGCAGTGAGAGAAAGGAGGGGTGGCACGGCGGAGCCGTGACGGGGTGGTCTTTTCAGAGCGAGAAACAGAAACGGAATGAGAAAGTCGTCGTACCGCGGAAGCGAGGAAAGAGTGAAATTTCGATTGGGTAACATCATGCGGAAAGCGCTTGTCGTTACGAGCGAAGCGACACTTTCCGCATGATGTCCAAGAGAAATTTCACCCGAGCGTCCCGATAGCGAGGCTCGTCGGGACGGTGCGACTTGATTTTTTGTTTCACTTTTTGATCAAGCAAAAAGTGAAGAATGGGTAGCATAGGCAGAGCGAGAAACAGAAACATACTTTAGTCCACCGTGGGAGAATAAGGTTTACGTTTTCTGAAAACATCATTTGATATCATAATGATATCGGCACTGAATAATGGTGCATTTTTGATCTTTGTTTTTATTTCCAGAGACCGTGTAAACCAATCGGTGCTCGCCGGAAATTCTTCGTGACCAAAAGCCTTTCAGCCCAAATTTTAAAGGCTCTGGCTTTCCAATTCCTTTGAATGGATCTTTCTTAATGTCCTTCAATAAATGATTAATTTTCTCTACAACCTCCTGATCGGTTTCAATCCAATAGTTGAAGTCTTCCCAAGCATGCGGGGTAAATTCGAAATTCATTGGGGTACTTTGTATGAAACATATTTCCCTTTCTTGACTTGATCAATGGATTCTTGCAATCGCGTTCTATTGTTTTCTGAGGATAGCAAATGCTCTGTTTCTTTCAGGGAATTGTATTCCTGAATAGACATGATGACAATGGCATCATTGTCCTTGTTTCTGGGCACAATCAACACCTCCATCGATTGGGTGACATAATCGAAATATTCTTTCATGCCTTTACGGAGCGAAGAGAGGGTGATGGCTTTCATTGGGATTTGTTTTCTCAAATGTACAATATTATGTACAAAAAAGTGTACGTTATTAAGCTTTTTCTTTAGCAAGAGGTTGGGAATAATTGATTTCATGCAAAGTGATTTTTTACAAAAGTGTTCTTTAAAGTCGATTGAATAAAGAATCATATAAGGCGCATATAAATGGGATGAAAGGCGAATTGCATTCGTTTGGTAAATCAGTAAATCAGAAATTTCCCCACCAACTCGATCGAAGTGAGAGTGCTGTCGCACCGCGGAAGCGAGGAAAGAGTGAAATTTCGATTGGGTAACAGCATGCGGAAAGCGCTTGTCGTTACGAGCGAAGCGACACTTTCCGCATGATGTCCAAGAGAAATTTCACCCGAGCGTCTTCGGTGCGACTTGATTTTTTGTTTCACTTTTTGATTAAGCAAAAAGTGAAGAATGGGTAGCGTAGGCAGAGCGAGAAACAGAAACAGAGCGGGAATCAGAAACAGAATGAGAAAGCCGTCGCGCCGCGTGCCTAAAGAGCAGCTCATTCGAGCACTTTGTATCGATTATGCATCCTTATGTGTTTCTTGTCTGTTAGCGGTAAACGTGCTCTATTTGTGCAATGGAGAGATATTATCAAATCCATTATCAGTTTGGCGGCACCCATCAATTTTGGTTTAAAAGTGAAGGAAGAAGATCGATCATCAAGTGCGTGCAATTCGATAAAATGGGAGATATACCGAATTTGTACCATCTGAGTTTGCTGGACTTTGACCCGTTAACAAATCAATTAATGGATAATGTCATTTCAGACAATGGCGATACTGAAAAGGTTATGGAAACCGTCGTGCACTGTATTCAACTTTTTTTGCTCTTTGATAGTAAAGCAAAAATAACCTTTACAGGAAATTCAATTTCACGTGATCGATTGTTTCGAAGGCAAATCAATAAAAGTTTTCACTCATGGAATTCTAATTTGAAAATAGAAATGCTGGTTCATCAAAATGGCAGTATAGTTTTTACCGTTACTCAAAGAATTGATTAAATTTGTTTTATGTTGAAGAGAAAAAAAGGTCCTGTTGAAGAACCCTGTATTGAATTGCAAAATGCAATGCTTGCGGCCAAATTTCAGCCATCTCCAAAATTGGAGAAAATCAAGCCGATGATTCCAGAGATTGTTGATCATCTGGAAAAGATTGGGTGGATTGAAAAACAGGATTGAGGCCTGCTTCTTGCCAGTCTTGGTTCGATGGAAATTGATGTTACGTGAATTTTCTTTGGTCTTTACTATTCCCTATCTTTGAAAGATGAACGGCGTACAACTGCATTTTCTTTTCAATCACGTGCCCATGTTTTTGGCATTGTTTGCATTGATCCTTTGGGTGGTGAATTTTTTCAAACCCACCCCAATTTTAAAAAACTTAGCGATGATCATCATGGTGGTGATGGGCTTGATGAGCCTGGCGGCCATGGCCACCGGCGAAGAAGCCGAAGAGGTGATGGAACAATGGGGCATGAGTCATCGTGCAATTCACGAACATGAAGAACTAGCAGAAGTGGCACACTTCAGTGCATTGGGCGTTGCCGTGTTGGCCGTGTTGGTGTTCTTCGTCGAAAGAAAGAAAAAAACCGAAATCAAAGCTTTCCCTTTCATCGCGATGATTGGATTGGTGGGTGTTTTGGTCACTATGTCTATCGCAGCCCACGAAGGTGGAAAATTGAGTCATCCCGAGTTGTATCAAACGCCACCTGCCGGATTGAATTCGGAGCAGGATGATCATGATGGCGAAGATCATGAGGAGCATGAATCCAACGAACATTAATGCCGAACACCCTGCCTATCAGGGAATCAAAGCAGTAAAAAAAGGAATCGCTCTCAATTTCTTCTTGGCGATTGTCAAAGCGTTGTCTGGCGTTTTTGGTCATAGCTATGCCTTGATTGCAGACGCCATCGAAAGTGGCAGCGATGTGTTGTCGTCCATTCTCGTATGGATTGGATTGCGCACAGCCGCCAAACCACCGGATGAAGATCATCCATACGGACACGGCAAGGCCGAGCCCATGGCTGCAGGTGTTGTGAGCTTGATGCTCTTCGGAGCAGCTTTCATGATTTTTTATCAATCCATGCAATTGATCAATACCCCGCATCCCTCTCCGGAGTGGTGGACGTTGTTGGTTTTGGCTGCGATTGTCGGGGGAAAAGAATTGACCTTTCGGATGGTCCAAAAAACGGGTGATGATATCGAAAGTCAAGCCGTTAGAGCTGAGGCGCAGCACCATCGAGCAGATGCACTTTCTTCTGTAGCGGCATTTATCGGAATAGTGATTGCCTTGGTGGGCGGACCTGGATTTGAAACAGCCGATGATTGGGCAGCCATGGTGGCGGCGGTTTTCATCGCGTGGAACGGCGGGAAAATTTTTGTCTCTTCATTTTCGGAATTGATGGACCAAGCATTGCCGAAAGAAAATGTTGATCGCGTGATAGACATCGCGAAGCAAATTCATGGTGTACAAAAAGTGGAATCTTGTTTCGTTCGTAAAACTGGATTCGAGTGGTTTGTGGACATCACCATTCAAGTCAATGGGCAACTCTCAGTCGAGGAAGGACACGCAATAGCTCATGAAGTGAATGATGCCATCAAAGCACAAATCAATCAGGTTTATGCCGTTCATACCCATGTCGAGCCATTCCATTTTTGATTGTTGATAAATGGAAATTGGGGCATTAGGTTTATGCTTGCCTCACCTTATATTTGCCTTATTACAAAACAACTATTATGAATATTGTCGTTAACAGTTCGCTTTTACACAAGTCACTTCAATTGTTGGGTGGCGTGTTAAACAGCAGCAATTCTTTGCCCATCTTGGATAATTTCCTTTTTGAAATTCGTCCCCAAGAATTGGTGGTCAGCGCTTCCGATTTGGAAACAGCGATTACCGTTCGTTTGGAAAATATCGATACCAAAGGTGAAGGAGTATTGTGCGTTCCAGCGAAATTGTTGATGGATATTTTGAAGTCGATTCCTGAGCATCCATTGACTTTTACCATCGATTCAAAAACCTATGGAATCGAAATCGCTTCTGAATTCGGTAAATACAAATTGACCGGAGTGAATGGTGATGATTTTCCCAAGGCTCCTGCAATGGATAGCGACAAGTCGTTCAAAATCCCTGGAGATGTGATGTCTCGTGCGATCAATAAAACTTTGTTCGCAGCAGGGAATGATGACATGCGCCCCGTGATGAGCGGTGTTTATTTTGAGATCAATGAAAGCGAAACCCGCTTTGTCGCAACAGATGCGCACAAGTTGGTCCGCTACACCCGTACAGAGGCGGGAGGAGATCCTGCAACTTTCATCGTTCCGCGCAAGCCTTTGAATTTGATGAAAGGAATTTTGGGTTCAGTAAAATCTGATGTAGCAGTAGCTTATTCAGACAATAACGCGCAATTTACTTTTGACAATGTTTCTTTGATGTGTCGTTTGATCGAAGGGAAGTATCCCAACTATGAGGCGGTGATACCAAAGGAAAATCCATTTAAATTGACCATCGATCGCGCGGACTTTTTACAGTCTATCCGTCGTGTGAGCATTTTTGCCAATAAAACTACCCACCAAGTTCGTTTGAAAATGGGTGGAAGTGAGTTGCATATTTCAGCTGAAGATTTGGATTATAGCAATGAGGCCAACGAAAAATTGTCATGCTCTTATGTGGGTGATGATATGGAAATTGGTTTCAATAGCCGCTTTTTACAAGAGATGTTGAGCAATTTGGATTGCGATAACGTGACCATCGAAATGAGTGCTCCCAATCGCGCAGGCATCATGCGTCCAGTGGAGTTGGTTGATGAGAACGAAGATATCTTGATGTTGGTGATGCCCGTTATGCTCAATAGCTAATGCGCGCAACCCAGCAAAGACAAGCTTTAGAAAACATACCACAGACCCATCTGATATACAATTCGGATGGGTCTGTTTATCATTTGGGCATTCGTGAAGAGCATGTGGCGGATGATGTTTGGATTGTAGGAGACCCCGACCGTGTGGGCATCATCAGTTCTTTTTTCGATCATGTTGATTTTCAAATCCACCGTAGAGAATTTGTCCTACACAAGGGTGTATTAAAAGGCAAACCCCTGACGATAGTTTCTTCGGGTATTGGCGTGGACAATATCGAAATTTTGATTTCCGAACTGGATGCTGCGGTCAATGTTGATGCGGGCACACATCAAGTCAAGTCTAACCTTCGAAGTCTGAAATTTTTGAGATTGGGAACTTGCGGCACTCTCAGAGGTGAGGTCAATCCAGGAACCATCGTCGCTTCATCTTTTGCCTATGCCTATGATGGAGTTCCGTATAGTTATGAAATGGCATTTTCTTCTGATGAAATCTCGTTGATGCAAGCTCTGCGCGAGCAAGGGATGGACCGTCCCAATTTGTATGCAGTGGCTGGTTCGCAGGGATTATTGAACCGATATTCCATTTTTGATTTAAAAGGAATCACATACACCGCCAATGGTTTCTACGGACCTCAAGGAAGGTCGGTTCGATTGAAAAGCAAGCTGGAAGCATTTACTGCCGAAAGTGGTTTTGAATGGCAACAAAACACAATCACAAATTTGGAAATGGAATGTGCAGGATTATACGCCATGGCCAGTCTTTTGGGCCATGAGGCCATGACCTGTTGTGTGATATTGGCCAATCGAAAAACCCAGGAATTCTCCGCCAATCCCGCTGCCGACGTCGATCGGTTGATTCAAAAGGCCATCGCTGCATTTTGAAAAAGTTTGTGTGAATAATAAAAGTATTTAGTAAAAATCGCCCTCTGAAATACCGGTAGTTTTGAAATACAAAATTATGGGTATGCAGGGAGAAATTAGTGCATTGATTCAATTGATGGAAGATCCGGATGAGGAAATCTTTGCACATGTAAAGCAAGAGTTGTCGAGAATGGGAGATGGTTTGATTCCTCAATTGGAGCAATATTGGGAATTGAACAATCTGGGTCCATTGTTTCAGCTTCGTGTGGAGTCTTTGATTCAAGAGCTGCAGTACCATGCCATCTACAAACGACTTCGGGAGTGGAAAGAGAGTGATGACAAGGATTTGTTGGAAGCGATGTTGATTCTGAATCGTTTGTCTAATCCAACAGAGAGTGAGCTTCAGTTGAAGCAACAAGTCATGAAGATTCGCCAGGATATTTGGTTGGAGTTGAATGATTTTTTGACGGCATTTGAAGCCATCAATGTTTTTAATACCATATTATTTAAGGTGCATCAATTCCAAGGCGTAGGTGTATCCGTGAATGGACACAATACTTTGGGTGAATTGCTCGCAACCAAGCGCGGCGAACCATTGGTGATCGGTGCATTGTATTCTTGGTTGGCGGAAGCGTTGGAAATTCAATTGCCGGCCATCAATGTTCCAGGTGATTGTATTCTGGCTTATCAAGAGTTGGATTACAAAGGGGGAGTAGAGACATTGTTTTATGTGAATCCGCATCAAGGTGGTCAGATAGTTTCGAGAGAAGAAATTGAAGGCATGCTGGTCGCTATGCAATACCCCTATGATGATCGTTTCTTTAATACTGCAGGAAGATTAGAGTGGGTGGGCAGAATGATCAATTCATTGATCAATCAGAGTATTGCCAACCGCGATGATAAAAAGGTGAGTGAGCTGCGCGCCTTGCAAGCCTTGATGTTGGAGTAGTTTTTTTTTAGTTGCTTTTTTGTAATTCTTCGGTTCTTTTGAGTCTAAGAAATAAAAAGTGAATTTTTTTTCGGGTTGTAAATCCTTTACAATTCGACTCTGTTAGTTTGTATCGTTCAATTAAACATTAGAGCGATATGAATAACTTAGCAGAAGTAAAAAGGTACATTGATACCTTCTCACGTCCAGAGGGATACAATCTTTATGCTTGGGATGTTACCAAGCGATTGGCACTTGAAGTTTGGGAGAACTATTTGGAGAATCGACACTGCAGTCGTTCACTGAATTATCTGTGCAAGGAATTTTATCAAATGATACAAGAACCCACCAGTGGTGAGTTTATCGTTCCTAAAAGTCGATTTAGAATGCCGAACTAAGAGTTGCGTTAGAGGACAACCCCTGGTTAGGTATTTTTTTCGGTTGACCTACACCAGGGGTTGCGCCTAACGTATTTTCTAAAATATACTGAATTCAGTCATTCAACCTTAAAACGCCAGCCCTACGGAAAATCCCGTTCTTAAGAAATAACCCACGTACGGTTTAAAGACATCATTGGGCCTGCTGTTGTATGGGGAAGTGGGATCGATTCTTTTGTCGCCAGAGTTGTATGCTGGACCTAAGAAAAGGTCGATTGCGATTTTATCTTTGAAAATGTGTTGGTAGCCCACACTCATTCCTGCTCCAATTGTACTCAATTCACGTGCTTGATAAGCGTAGGTAGTGATGTAATTTCCCATCGGATCCATATATTGTCCCCACAACCAATCTTCCGATTTCATCCACTGGTAACGGATAAACGAACCGACATAGAATCCGCGTGGTGCATCCGTTTGTGACATGTAATATCGGTATTCCGCGGTGGCTGCAAATCGGCTCAAATATGCTGCGTTGGAAACGGCCGAAGACTGATCTTGATAGAGTCCCGATAGATGCAAGGAAGATTGCTTGGAAAGCGGTTTTTCGAATGAAACAATTGCTGTTCTGAAAATGGGCGAAAGAAGGTCCAATTTTACCAAGTAAGAAATATCTTTCTTTTGAGATTTTGATTCCGGCTTATCGGTATTTGATTGGCCATATGTTGTGCTTGCTGCAAGGCTTATGGCTAAAATTGCGAATAAATGGCGCATAAAGTTGATAAGTAATTAGTAGGTGTTTTTAAAAACTATACGCAATTTAGCGCAAAATATTTTGCATGTCTAAAAAAGCACGAATTTGGTATTGGATCCTTGCCCCGGTCCTTTTTGTATTGAGTTGGATGATCGGAAATCAATTGTATCACCGTTTTGTCGAACATTCAAAAGGTATGGGACATCAGCCCAATAGAGCTTTGACATATGCATCTATTTTTACTGCAGTTTATTTAATTGTGTATTTTGTTATTCAAGATTTATATCCCTCGAAAAAAAAATCTGAATTGTAAATTCATTACGAACTGCAACTAACATATTTGTCAAACTAAAAAACTAACGCAATGTCAGAAGTAAACAAAGAAAAATTGAAGGCCTTACAAATGGCCATGGATAAATTGGAAAAAACTTACGGTAAAGGAGCTGTAATGAAATTGGGTGATGATGCCGTTGAACAGATGGAAGTGATTCCTTCGGGTTCAATTGGATTGGACAGCGCCTTGGGAATAGGAGGATATCCAAAAGGACGTATCATCGAGATTTATGGTCCTGAGTCTTCCGGTAAAACAACCTTGGCGATTCATGCAATTGCAGAGGCGCAAAAGCAAGGTGGAATCTGCGCGATCATTGATGCGGAGCATGCTTTCGATAAATTCTATGCTGAGGCGCTTGGTGTAGATACCGAAAATTTATTGATTTCACAGCCCGACAATGGTGAACAAGCCTTGGAAATTGCAGACAACTTGATTCGCTCTGGTGCAATTGACTTAATCGTTATCGATTCAGTAGCTGCGTTGACACCTCGTTCGGAGATCGAAGGTGAGATGGGCGATTCAAACGTGGGTGTTCAAGCGCGCTTGATGTCAAAGGCATTGCGCAAATTGACGGCCTCTATCAGCAAAACAAAATGTTGCTGCGTATTCATCAACCAGCTACGTGAAAAGATTGGTGTGATGTTCGGAAATCCTGAAACGACCACCGGTGGTAACGCCTTGAAATTCTATGCTTCCGTACGTATTGATATCCGTCGTTCTTCTCAGATCAAAGATGGCGAAAACGCAATCGGAAACCGCACCAAGGTGAAAGTGGTGAAGAACAAAGTGGCACCTCCTTTCCGTCAAGCGGAATTTGATATCCTTTATGGTCATGGTATTTCTCTTTTGGGTGAGATTATCGACATGGGTGTTGATCAAAATGTCATCAAAAAGAGCGGAAGTTGGTTCAGTTATGGAGATACCAAATTGGGTCAAGGTAGAGATGCTGTTAAGCAACTTTTAGAGGATAATCCCGAGTTGAAAGAAGAAATCGAAACTAAAGTGCGCGCTGCAATTGCTGCAAGTAAAGCAGGAAATGCCTAATCACTTTGGAGATTAAAATAAAAAGGATGCATTTGCATCCTTTTTTTATTCCCAAAAACTACGTATTCTGCCCAAAAACATGATGTATTTTAGTGCCGTGAAAAGTATCTATTCAATCTTTTGTGCTTTTGTCGGTTTGGTCATCTTGGGTTTGACTTTCTCGACAACTTTATCATCTTGCCATTCGAATACCGCACCTACCGAAGTGCAGAGCAAGAATGGTCCTGATTCACTCTTGGCAGTTTTTAATAAACGGATCTTGGATGATCCCGAGAATTATCTTCTTTATTTGGAAAGAGCCCGCTATCTCGGTCAAATCAGTCAATATGGAGATGCATTCAAGGATGTCCAGCGCGCAATGGAATTGGATAGCAACAAGGCTGTGGTTTATTATGAAAAAGGGGAATTGTATTGGAGACAGCAAGACATCAACAAAGCCTTTGCATGTTACAAGCGCAGTATCGAAAAGGAACCGGATTTTGTCAATGGGTTGATCAAGACCGCGAGTATCGAGATTTTATTGAACAACTTTGATGTCGCGATGACCCATCTCGACAATGTCCTGAAGAAAGAGGTGACCAATTCTCAAGCGTATTATTTTAAGGCACGACTTTTCAAAGCCAAACGGGATACAGTAAATGCAATTTCATCTTACCAAACGGCTGTCGAGGTAGATCCGGAGTTCTATGATGCTTATATCGAATTGGCGTTATTGATGGCGGCACAGAAGAATGATTTGGCAGATGAATATTACAAAACAGCGATCCAATTGCGTCCGAGAAGTATTGAAGTGTGGTACAACCGAGCCATGTATTTACAGGAGAATGGATACAGACATGCTGAATACTTCAATCAGGCATTGACGTGTTATGATACGATTGCCAAGATAGATGGCAATTTTAGTACAGCGTATTATAACAAAGGATTTGTTTATTGCAATTACTTGAAAGAGTACACCAAGGGTATCGAAAATTTTACTCAGGCGATCAAACTTTTCCCTTCGTACTTCCAGGCTTATTACAGCCGTGGCGTTTGTTATGAGAAAATGGGAAGTAAAAAATTGGCCTTGGCGGATTATGAAATGGCTTTGAAAATCAAGCCAGATTATGATGACGCAGCGCTTGGCAAAGGAAGAATTTTAGGGAATTAATGTTCCCAAGTTTTTAATTCAAAACCGGATTCATCCAAAACACCATAGGTGTAATGATGAAGCCAATCACCAAGATTCCAATAGCTACTGCGGTCGTTCAATTTCATTTCACCTGGAAAGTGGCGATGCCCCATGATATAAAGTTCGTGGTGATCATTGGCTTCTATTGCTTTGCAATATTGAAAAAGCCATTCTTGTTCACCATGAAAAATCTTATCTTTCTCAATGGCTTTTCCTCGACTATAACCGGACATTGATGAAGCCAACCATACCCCAAAATTGGGATGCAATCTGGCAAAGAGCCATTGACAAATGGTACTGTCGAAAAACGCTTTCATGAATTTGTAAGCGTGATCACCAGGTCCCAATCCATCACCATGTGCAATATACACGGAGTGTCCATGCATTTGAGTTTGGATGGGCTTTCTCACCAATTGAATACCGCATTCGGTGGGCAGGTAATCAAAGATCCACATGTCATGATTGCCAGTGAACCAATAAATGGGAATTCCACGATCTGTCAGTTCAGCTATTTTCCCCAGACATCGCACAAATCCTCTGGGAACTGCCCGTTTGTATTCAAACCAAAAGTCGAAAATGTCACCAACCAAATAAATAGCAGCGGCATCTTTTGAAACAGTATCCAACCAATTGACAAAGGCTTTTTCCCGAACCAAGCTTTTTTCTTGGTTCGGGCTGCCGAGGTGTATGTCAGATATGAAATAGGTCTTCATTATTCAGTTTTCGACAATGTTTTGCCAATCAATTCAAAGGGATTCAAAGTAGCCAAATTGAACTTGATGGTAAAAGTTTGTTGCCATTTAAGCCCATGTGCTTTTTGACTATCCAAAATATTTTGTGATGAAATGATGGGTATAAATACTTCGGCGATATTGGGTCCAAGTGTAAAGTGCACTCCAGTACTCCACATAAAGGTCGTTGAATTTTTAAGTGATGCATCCAGAATATTCGGATTGAAGCTGGACAACAAATTGGCTGAAGAAACCTTGTTGATCCCCCAAGCTGTTGCAGCATACAATTTCAAGTTGTAATCCATCGGAAGCGTATATTCTAATCTCGTTGAAACCAAACGATAATTGAACGATTGGAAGGTCGGTGTTGCGATTAAACCATGTCCATTTTGAATTTGATTGGACCAAATCCCTGAAGTCTCAGAACGACCCATGTACAATTGATTAAAGGTGAAGTCATTCACGCCTGTCATTCCAGTCGGATTCCACATAGTCAGCGCATATTGATTGTTTACTCCTGAGAAAACGGTTAAATCAATACTGCGTTGCTTCTTCAAATTATACATGTATTGATATTGGATAGTGGAAGATCGCTGAATCCCTTTTGCATTGGCATCTGTGATGTCTTTTGTCCATTGCAATTGATAATCCAATCGGTGATTCAGCCCAAGCTTCCGTCCAATGTGGTAGCTCATTTGAAGATATTGATTGAAGTAAGGCGAAGTAATTTGCGTTTGATTCAAAAGGTTTGATTCTACAGATCGACTCAATAAAGTAGTGGCCAATTCAACTTCTTGAATAAATTGTTTGGGGTATCCACTGGGTTTTCCTTTTGAACTCCATTTGATCGATGGACGCGTCATCCAATAATGTCCCAAGTAGTTCCCAGAAAGTCCGCTGTCATTCAAGTTTTGATCAACAAAATAGAATTTGCGTGTCTCACCTCCGAAAGTCCATTTGCCTAATTTTAAACTGGCTTTTCCAATCCCAACAAAGTCATGCTGTGCGATGCTATACATGGGATTGACGCTCCACTGCCAGCGGCGATTCAAGACATGTTGGTTGTGCAATACCGCTCCAAATGCAACGTGGTTGTACATGTTCCAAGACACAGTAGGCGCAACGAATAATTGAGTGGTTTTTTTATTTGGAAAGCCTGTAAGGAATTTCATTTTCACGGGCTCAACTGTTGGCAACAATTTGTGATAGCGGTACAAGTTGTTTTTGTTTGAAATCTCTGGAATGACATTGTTGGCGTTGATTTCAAATTGTTTGACAGGCTGATTGGAAATGATTTGGATTTTAGTGGAATGTCCTGGAGCCAATACACCGGACCAAACCGTTTTTGTCCCATTTAAATGGTCAGTCATGGTCACAGGACATGGACCATAGGTAGAGCCGGTATTTCTAATCTTTACGCTGTAAACACCATCTTTTCCTCTTACTCTTTTGGCGCACCCGATCATAAAGTCCGCTTTGCCATTGCTTTTAATGTAAGAATTGAAAAACCAATCTAGGTCTTGACCTGAAGTTTCTTCAAATACCTTTTGGAAGTCGGCAGGTGTGGGGTGTTTGAACTTCCATTCTGAGAAATAGCGCTGCATGCATTTGTCAAACAACTCTTCACCGAGATATTGTTGTAGGTAATAAAATACAACTGCAGTTTTCTTGTAAACATTTGCACCGTAGTTCAAATTCAAGAAATCGTTGGAATGACAACTCAATGGCTGATCAATACCGTAGTTGGCTGTGAACAGATAAGTCAATTGCGATATTTTCCAATAGTTCATGGAATCCAAATCCAAGATTTTGGATAAGTTATTGTTACCATTAATATTGATTCCCATGATCGCGTTAGAATTAGGGTGCTTGACAGTGTTGTATCGATCCTCATTAAAGGAGTTGATACCTTCGTCCATCCATGCGTTGTCGCGCTCATTGCTTCCTAAGATTCCATAGAACCAATTGTGACCTACTTCATGCATAATGACCGTTTCCAATTCCTCATCAGAATTGGCATTACCAATAACCGTAACATTGGGGTATTCCATTCCTCCGCCAGCACTAATGGTGCCGTCTACTGCAGTAACAACGGTGTAGGGATAGTCTCCATTCCACAAAGAGTAATAATAGGTGGCATCTCCGATGTATTGAGTAGCATTGCTCCACAATTTTTGACTGGCGGGTGTAAACATCGCCCAAGTGGTTACTTTCGTTTTGGTGTAGGGAGTAACTACTTCTCCTTTTCTAACAATCCAACGCTTGTCGGCAAACCAACCGAAATCATGCACGTTTTTTTGCTTGTATTCGATGGTCTTCCATGTCTTTGCCGTCGCGGGGAAAGTGTTTTTATACAAAGTGTCTGATGGGAAAGGTTGATTCGACAAATCATCCAACCATTGAATTTCACTTGGATTTTGTAAGATTCCGGTGGCACCTACAACATAGTTAGATGGGATGGTGATGCGCACGTCATAATTTCCAAACTCGCTATAGAATTCACCTTGCGTCAAATAAGGCATGGCATGCCATCCATCACGATCGAAAACCGCTGGCTTTGGATACCATTGTGTGATCTGATAGCTCTGTCCGATATGGCCCAAACGTGAAATGCTGCCGCTGGGCAACTTGACACGAAATGGAGTGGTGATTGTGATGGATTGTCCAGGCTGTAATGGAGTATTCAAATACAACACACCAATATCGATATGCGTGCTGTCCAAATGCCAAACGATTCCCTCTCCGTTTACTTTGAAATCCAAAGAGTCTATATATCCTTTATCGTCTTTTAGTGTACTATACAAAATGAAATTCTTTTGTCGAGTCAACTGTTTGGCCAAAGCGGTTTGCTTATTCTTGTAAGCATTGGGCCAAAGGTGCATGTAAATTTTACTGAGCGATTGTTTGCTGTTGTTGGTGTAAACCAACGATTCGTATCCACTGATGAAGTGGTTTTGGTCGTCCAAACGCACATCAATGTTGTAATCAACATGTTGCTGAAAGTATTCTTGTTGTGATTGTTGTGCCCAAGAATTGTGAGCAACGAAAAAGGCGAATATGAAAATTAAATTTCTCATTTGATGATTTTTTCGATATTGTTTTTAAGTGCAATTCCCATTGCGTCAGCGCCATGCGCTACAACAACTCCTTTTTTATCCAATAAGATAGGGTAGGGTATAGAATTGATGCCCCATTGGTAACAAACTTGCGCATCCCATCCTTTTAAATCTGATACGTGATTGGGCCAATTGAGATGATCTTGTTGAATAGCACTAAGCCAAGCTTCTTTTTTGCTATCCAATGAAATTGAGAAAATCTCAAATCCTTTGTTTTGAAATTGGTTGTAAATGGAAACAACTTCAGGGTTAGCCTTTCTACAGGGTCCACACCATGAAGCCCAGCAGTCAACTAAAACAACTTTTCCTCTTAGATCACTTATTTTTCTTATTTTGCCGTTAACGTCGGGAAGGGAAATATCGGAAAGTTCTTTTCCTACTGCGATCGCTTCGTTGATTGGCGTGCGTTTTGGTGCAGAAATTTCGTTTTGCAATTGATCAACAAACTGACTCCAAGCTTGGTAATATTCGCTGTTGCTCATCGTTTCTCCCAATGCGGCTTTGATTTTTAAATACACATCCATGTATTTGGCTGGATCCAAGTATTGCACCACCATGACTGCGCCAGGTTCAGACGAATGACCGTCCAACCACTTGGCAGCGATTTGCTCAACTTCTTTTTGAAGAACTTCGATTCTTGGGCCATTGGCCTCAGGAGCTTCTTGATAATCTAAATCGTACATCTCCAAAATTTTTGGAGCGATGGATTTTGAAAAATCAACGTAAAGTGTAGTTGAGTTGGAGCCTTCAATCGAGGCAGTCTCAGCCAACTTCCCAAAGTGTGCATCGATGTGAATCTTTTCTGTACTGTCGGTAATCAAAATCATGTAATCGTTGGGATTCAATTCCAAACGATAAAAATCCTTGTACAATCCTTTGTGGGGAGTTAAACTGAACTGATCATCAGGTCCAATGACGGTGCTGTCAATGACGGCATCTTCTCCATCCACCATTTGAATCAAATACAAGGTTTGACCTTGACCTCCCTCAATTTTCCCTTCAATTTTTTGCTGTTCATTGCCACATGAAATCAAAGTGACAATTGAAAATAATAGAATAATCTTTCGTATCATTTCTCCAATAGTTTTTGTAAGATTCCGGATGCCGTTTTGGGATTAGCCTTGCCTTGCGACTTTTTCATCAACTCTCCCATGAATAGGCCTAGAAGCCCTTTGTTTCCTGCCTTAAATGCAGCCACCTTATCGGGCCACGCATTCAAGACTTCTTGCGCAATCGATTCAATTTCCGAATCGTCTGCGTCTTGAATAAGATTTAATTTTTGTGCGGTGTCTTGAGCAGTTGCTTGTGTATCATCAAATAGAACGGGCAGAATTTTTTCTGCGGCTGTGGATGAACTGACTTTGCCAGAACTGATCAATTCTATCACTCCTACCAATTGTTCAGGGGTGAGGGTCATGTCCACAATATCCAAAGCGCGCTCATTGAGCAAAGCTTTGATGGGCCCCATGAGCCAATTGGCTGCCATTTTATATTCTTTGGTTTTTGAAACAACTGTTTCAAACCATAGTGCAGTTTCTTTTTCTTGGGTGATCACCAATGCATCGTAATCACTGAGCCCCAATTCTTGGATGTACTTGTTGACCAAGGCTTGCGGAAGGGCTGGAAGATCTTTAGCGATTGAAGCAATTTTTTCTTTAGTGATGTGCAATGGCAAAATGTCCGGCTCAGGAAAGTAGCGGTAGTCATGCGCTCTTTCTTTGCTTCTCATGGATTGAGTAGTTCCTGTTGCAGCGTCGAAATTGCGGGTTTCTTGTACGACAGTCCCGCCATTTTCTACCAACTCGATTTGTCTGCGCATTTCATGCTCTATGGCGCGCTGCACATTGCGGATGGAGTTCATGTTCTTCACCTCGCAACGGGTGTTGAAATTGGGATCTCCTTTTTTGCGAACAGAAATATTGGCATCACATCGCATGGAACCTTCTTCCATATTGCCATCACAAATACCCAAATAACGGACGAGCTTTCTGAGTTCGGTCAAGTAATTATAGGCTTCTTTGGAACTCCTGAGATCAGGCTCAGAGACCACTTCAATCAATGGAACACCCGCTCGATTCAGGTCAATCAGCGTGTCGAATGGATCTTGATCGTGCATGCTTTTTCCAGCATCTTCTTCTAAATGGGCACGAGTGATCATGATTCTTTTTACTTGATCATTCTCATCTTTAATATCCAAATATCCCCCTGTACAAATGGGCGTTTTGTCTTGTGTAATTTGATAGCCTTTAGGAAGATCCGCATAGAAATAATTTTTCCTAGCGAAGTAAATGTCGGGATGAATCTCCATGTTCATGGCCAATCCCAATTGAATGGCGCAATCGATAGAATGATAATTCACCATAGGCAATGTGCCTGGATGGCCAAGAGAGATAGGTGAAATCAACGTGTTGGGCAATTCACCGAAAAGGTTAGCGTCTGAGGAATAGGCTTTGGATTTTGTGCTCAATTGCATGTGCACTTCTAATCCAACTACCAATTCGTATTCATCGTAAGGAATCGTCTTTAAATGTTTTTCTTCAGCCATAACTTCCATGCTTCTTTATCTGCGTCGTTGATTTTTGTAATAATGGGCAAATAGAAAATCGGTATGTCTTTCCACGATTCGAGATGTGCTATGCGCATGGCATCTTTTTCGGTGGTCATCCAGGCTTCTATTTGGCCCCCAAAGGTAACCAATTTTGAACGGAGGAATTGCGCCTCTTTTTCACCAAGCCATTGGTGATCGGCATAGGCTACCTTTTCAAGAATGTTGTAGTTTTTTAGAACGGAAGAGAAGAATGGTTGGGGATGTGCGATACCGCAAAATACTCCCCAATGCTTGGGTGTTTTTAAATTCGGATGCAGCGGTTGAATGGGCAGTGATTCGGTATGGAAAAAGAATACAGGAGCCGCAGTTATCGTTCGAATTCTCTCGATAACTTGACGCTTATCTTGTTCAGAAAGATCTGCTGGACTGTTGGTAATAGCAATGGCTTGAACGCATTTAGCTCTGGATTTTAAATCACGCAAATGTCCCATTGGCCAAAGCGAATCGCTGTAAAACGGCTGGTCAAATTTACTGATCAAAATGTTGACATCCCCTTGCAATGCGCGGTGCTGCAATGCATCATCCAAAACAATAAGATTGATATTCGAAAAATTTTGAATCAAGCGTTGGATCCCTTCATTTCTTTTTTCTGCTACAAAACCAGGGATATCAGGATGGTGTTGATGGATGAGCAGGGGTTCGTCGCCAATGGCAGACGCATTGGAATCGCGCGTTATTGCTTGAGGACCTTGCGTTAATCTTCCGTAACCCCGAGACACAAATCCCAGTTCAAATTGTTCTTTTAACGCATGAATGAGCATGTCGGCAAATGGAGTTTTTCCAGCTCCGCCAATCGCAAGGTTGCCAATCACAATTGTTTTGACGGGTGATTTTTGCGATCGAAGGACACCATTATCAAACAGAAAATGCCGCAGGTGAAGAATGCCCTGCAAAATGATCGAAGGAAGGAATAGAAATAGTTTCCGAATCATTGTCTTAATTTGCGCTTGGGAAATTACAATATAAAATATGAATACAGTCAAAGATCTTATCCGCCAGCTCAACCATTGGGCACCATTGAGTCTTCAAGAGTCGTATGACAATGGGGGTTTAATCGTTGGTGATGCCGATCAAGAAATTACGGGCGTATTGTGTTGTTTGGATTGTACTGAGCCCATTATTGAAGAGGCGATTCAAAAAAAGTGCAATGTTGTTTTGGCGCATCATCCGATTGTATTTTCAGGAGTGAAAAAATTGACCGGTCGCACCTATGTCGAACGCACCGTCATTCAAGCCATCAAAAACAACATTGCAATTGTGGCTTGGCACACAGCTTTGGATAGTGTTCCAAGTGGTGTCAATGGAAAAATTGGAGATGTACTGGGCATTCAGAAAAGAAGCATTTTACAGCCCAAGTCCAATTCCATTTACAAATTGGTGGTCTATGTGTCCAATAAAGAAAAGGACAAAATGGAACAAGCGCTATTTTCTGCTGGGGCTGGACACATCGGAAATTACGAAGAATGTAGCTTTTTGAGTGAGGGGACGGGTTCATTTACCCCGATGCCTGGAGCCAATCCGGTGGAAGGGAAAATTGGCGAACGTTTCATTTCGGATGAAATGAAATTAGAAGTGATGGTGCCTGAATGGAACAGGTCATCCGTACATCAAGCTATGGTGAATGCCCATCGATATGAAGAGGTAGCGCATGAATGGATCTTACTCAGCAATGAAAGGGCCGATATTGGTTCAGGAATGATTGGAGAATTGAACCAACCCATAGACATTCAATCTTGGATGAAAAATGTCAAGGAAAAATTAGGAGTTGAGGTGATTAAACATACACCATTGGTACATACCCTTGTGTCGAAAGTCGCTTGGTGCGGAGGAAGTGGCGATTTTCTGTTGGAGAAAGCCATTGCTTCTGCAGCTCAAGTATTCATTACTTCGGATTTCAAATACCATCGATTCTTTGATCATGAGAACAAGATCATTGTGATGGATATTGGACATTATGAATCTGAAAGTTGTGTAATTGACTTACTAAGTGATTGGTTAACAGAAAATTTTACTACTTTTGCCATCCACAAAACAGGGATTGTAACAAATCCTGTTCAATATTTCTGAAATGGCGAAAAAGATGACCAAGTCCTCTAAGCCTGTTAAGAAAGCCGCTCAACCCAAAAAGGTAGTGGCCAAAAAAGCAGTCAAAGAGGCAAAGAAATCTGCGCCGGTAAAGAAAAAGAAAGAAGAGAAAGCAAAGCCGGTTAGCAAGAATAAAGCAACTGTTGCAAAGAGCGCTATTAAGCCAGCAGCAAAGAATTTGAAGGCCCCGGCAAAAAAAATAGTGAAGAAAGCCATGCCTGAAAAGAAAGCATCCAAGGCTCCAGCAAAAAAGGCTGTAGCTAAAAAAACGGTTACAACTGTTCCAGCAAAAAAGGCTGTAGAAAAAAAAACGGTTACAACTGTTCCAGCAAAAAAGGCTGTTAAAGCAGCTCCAGTTGCGAAGAGTGTTCCAGTGGCCAAAAAAGCTACTCCAGCCAAGAAATCTGCTCCCGTGAAAAAGGGGGGTGCGCCAGTCAAAAAGCAAGATACTCCTGTTGAGTCGAAGAAAGCAGTGGCAAAGAATTCGGCAAAGCCAGCTGAAAGCAAGGTGGAAGCAACCAAGCCTAAGGCGGTATCAGAAGTACCTGTAGCAAAGCCTGAAGCAAAAAAGAAAGAAGTAAAAGTGGCCAAGGCTGAAATCAAATCGGCCGTAGAGGAAACTTTGTCTGATCGACCAAAGCCGCGCATTATTGAATACCAACGGGATCATAAGCCAACAGCCAATCCTGTTTTTGTGGTCAATCCTGAAGGCATGGCCCCTGTGAAATTTGCGCCTGTAGCACGAATCGAAAAAAATGAAAAAAAGGAATCTGAAGATATGAAAAGCACCAACCGATTTGCCTTTGTAGAAGGCGAAAACAAAGCCTCTGGCGTTACCATCGAGAACAAATTGCGCGCATTGTATGACGTTCAATTGATTGACTCGCGCATCGATAAAATTCATGCTACAAGAGGTGAATTGCCGTTGGAAGTAGAAGATTTGGAAAACGAAGTAGCTGGATTAACCATTCGAGTTGGAAAAGTTCAAGACGAAGTGGATGCTGCTTTGGAAGATGTTGCTGCCAAGAAGCAAGGTATCAAAGATGCTGAGACGCAAATCAAGAAGTACAAAGAGAATTTAGAGAAAGTAAAAAACAATCGTGAATACGAAGCTTTGAACAAGGAGATTGAATTCCAAGAGTTAGAGATTCAATTGTTCAAGAAGAAAATTCGTGAAGGTGAGTTGGGTCACGAGGCTAAATTGGCAAACCTAGAGGTAAGTCAACAAAAATTGGAAGCACGCACAAATGATTTAGAATTCAAGAAAAAGCAATTGCAAGAGATTGTTGCCGAGACAGAGCGCGAAGAAGAAATTCTAAAAGCAAAGAGTGCTGAAGCAAAGAAATTAATTGATCAACGTTTGTTGGATGCTTATGAGCGCATTCGCAAAGGAGCCAACAATGGCTTGGCAGTTGTGCCAATCGATCGTGAGGCTTCTGCGGGATCTTTCATTCACATCCCACCTCAAAAGCAAATGGATGTTGCTGCACGCAAGAAAGTGATCATCGATGAGCACAGTGGAAGAATTTTGGTGGATGGAATTTTAGCCTATGAGCAAGCTGAAAAGATCAACCAAATGTTGGAGAAAGAATTGAAGAAATAATATTGTTATGAGAAACAAAAAAGGGAACCTAGGTTCCCTTTTTTTATGCCAATTTTTTTCGAAAGAAATAGTAAACAGGAATCCCAAGCGCCACAATGATTAAGCCTGGCCAAGTATCATTGGGTGTATAGATCAAAAGCCCTATACAGAATGCTAGGGCAATGCAGATGTAAAGAATGGGAAGAATTGGATACATGGGGGTTTTGTATGTTCTTGGGAGCTCAGGCTTGGAAACTCGAAGTCGGATAACTCCTGCAATGGTCAAAATGTAAAAGAGCATCACCGTGAAGACAACGTAATTCAGCAATTGACCATATTGCCCACTCAAGCAAAGTACACTCGCCCAAATGCATTGCGCCCATAGGGCCCATGCAGGAACTTGGAAAGAGTTGAGTTTTTTTGCTGCTGGGAAAAATAGCTTTTCCTCTGACATGGTTTGATACACGCGCGCTCCGCTGAATATCAACCCATTGTTACAACCAAACGTAGAAACCATTATCAACGCTGCAATAATGTAAGTCCCATTCGCTCCGAAAATGGCATTGGCCGCAGCTACACCCACTCGCTCTTGCGGCGCTTCTGCGATGTTCTGAAGTGAGAGAGAACCTAAATACATCAGGTTCATGCCAACATAAATCAAGGTTACAATGAAGGTACTATAGAACAACGCGCGTCCAATGGTCTTTTCTGGTTGATGCATTTCACCTGCGATGAAAGTAATACTGTTCCAGGCGTCACTGCTGAAAACAGAACCAACCAAAGCCAGGGCGATAGCTCCCATCAAAGTGTGCATATCCATTGGGATGGCTTGATGAGTGAGGGAATTCCATTGCTGTATAGACCAACCACTGGACCAATTGGACTCCCATATTTCAGAGTGAAAGCCCAAAAAGAAACCGCAAATTAATAGCCCAAAAAGCGCAATCAATTTGGTTGAAGTGAACATACTTTGTATCCATTTACCTGCCTGAACCCCCCGTGTGTTGATATAAGTCAAAAGCACCAAAGTGCCTACACCCAAAAGCTGTGCAGGATATACGTCATGCCCCATAACCGCTATTGCGTTTTTGGGTGTCATCTCGAAAATCGGGAAGAAGTAGCCGCTGAACTTGCTAAATGCCACCGCTACAGCTGCAATAGTTCCAGTTTGAATGACTGTAAAAAAGCTCCAGCCATACAAAAATGCCATCATGGGATGATAGGCTTCCTTCAAGTAAACATACTGACCTCCAGCTTTTGGAAACATGCCGGCAAGCTCGCCATAGCTCAAAGCTGCAAAAACTGTAAGAATCCCAGTCAATATCCAAAGTGCAATCAGCCAAGGGGCACTGAATATTTGTGTTGTCATATTAGCGCTCACAATAAAAATTCCGGATCCAATCATAGAGCCAACCCCAAGCAAAATGCTATCCCACAATCCCAATTGATTTTTGTTTTTCATGTTACCAAATTACTTCAAACAATTCCTGGAATAAGCGTTGTGTATAAAGTGTGAATATTCCAATGTAGAGAATCAAAGGACTTGTTTGCATATTTGTAGTATGGCAGAAGGATTTGTTGTATCCGCAAGAAAATATCGCCCAGATACCTGGGAAACAGTAGTGGGGCAAAAGTCGATTACACGGACTTTGCAAAATGCCATTGCTACCGATCAAATTGCGCAAGCCTATTTGTTCTGTGGTCCACGTGGAGTTGGAAAAACAACATGTGCTAGGATTTTTGCCAAAGCAGTAAACCAAGTAGGGCAGAGTGATACGGGTGATTTGGCGTTCAATGTTTTTGAATTGGATGCCGCTTCAAACAACTCTGTTGAGGATATCAGAAACATTGTCGATACCGTTCGTATACCACCTCAAGTTGGAAAATACAAAGTCTATATCATAGACGAGGTACATATGTTGAGTGCTGCTGCCTTCAATGCTTTTTTGAAGACACTCGAAGAGCCACCAGCGCATGCCATTTTTATTTTGGCTACAACGGAAAAGCACAAGATCATTCCAACGATACTAAGTCGTTGTCAAATTTTCGATTTCAATCGTATCAGAATTGCTGATATGACAGACCATTTGGCGCACATTGCTCAAATGGAAGGTGTCAATGCCGAATTAGAAGCGCTGCATGTTATCTCTGAAAAGGCTGATGGTGCGATGCGCGATGCGCTTTCTATTTTTGATCAGGTTGTTGCATTTTGTGGCAAAAACTTGACATACTCGTCGGTGATCGAGAACTTAAATGTTCTGGATTATGATTATTATTTTCAATTGACAGACCTAGCATTTGGGGAGGACGTGCCGCAATCATTGCTGTTGTTCAATGATATATTGAACAAGGGATTTGACGCTCACCATTTTGTTTCAGGATGGGGCGCACATTTGCGCAGATTGCTGGTTTCCAAAGATGCAGCGACCATCGCTCTTTTAGAAGTTTCGGAAAATGTAGCCGCCAAATACCAAGAGCAAGGCGCCAAGGTGGATTTGAGATTCTTAATTTCCGCTATGGACCTTGTCAATGATTGCGACATTCACTATCGAGCAAGTAAACACCAACGATTGTTAGTCGAATTAACAATCATGAAGATTTGCAGCATTCAATCCAACAGGAAGGAAGGCGAAAAAAAAAAATAGGATAATCCCGTTTCGTGGTGCTCCCCTTATTTCTAAACCACAGCCTCCTGCAGAAGTAAATTCAGGAAGGTTGCCTTCGAATGAAATTGTTATTGGTGATGGAAGCCCCATCGCAACGACAACGCCAAGATCTGTTCGTCCTCCTGCAGAACCACGTGCCGTGGCACCATTGGGACAGCGAGAACTCATTGCTAAATCTGAGAGTCTGATTTCCATTACACAAACCAAAAGGGTGGAAACAGTGGCCGATGATACTTCGGTAGCTGCTCAAGTTGAGCAAGAGCTAGCAGATAGAATTTATGCTCCAGATGAGTTGCAAAACGCTTGGAACGCTTTTCTCAAGGCTGGGAAAATTACTTCAGGACAAACCCTTGCGGCTTTGACTTCGGCTCAATTGAGAATTAACGAAAATGAAATGATTTTCAGTTTCCCCAGTGAAACCCAAGTGATTTATTTCAATGATATCAGGAGTGATTTGGCAAGCTATTTCAAAGAATCATTTCAAATCAAAGGTATTACCTTGACGGCTGATGTCCTGAAATTGGAAGAAACCAAAGTTTCTTTGCTAACAGCCAGTCAGCAATTTGAGAAAATGAGACAGGACAATCCAGCCATAGAAAAGCTATATCGTTTGTTTCAACTTCGAATGGAGTAAAAGGTTTAATAAATCTTCTCATTTCGTTAAAAGGCTAGTCATTACCTTCGCGCATCATGCGACAGATTATTATTCCCATTATCTTTTTTGTAGTCTTTATCCTAGTTGACTTTTATGCCTACAAGGGAGTAAAGCAATTAACGACACGCTGGAATGCGCGCCTTGTCAGGGTTTTGAGTATTGTTTATTGGGTCCCAACTTTTGTAATGGTGACACTTTTTGCTATTATGATGGTCATGTTCAGGGAAAGTAATGGTCGTCCTCCGGAATGGTTCATGAAGGTGATGAGTTGGGTTTTTGTTTTGGGAATTACCAAATTATGCTTCTCCATATTTCATTTTGGCAATGATATCATCCATTTATTCCGTCGATTGTTTTTCCGCATCATGCGTGATCCGACTGAGGAAAGAAATGGGATTTCAAGAATGCAGTTTTTAAATCAAGTGGGATTGGGTGTTTCCGCAGCCCTCTTATCCAGTTTCGTTTACGGAATGGTCAAGGGGAAATTTGATTTCACCGTTCATCACGCTCAGCTCAAATTTCCTCATTTTCCCGGAGATAAGCCGATTAAAATTGTGCAATTGAGTGATGCCCACTTGGGAACATTTGGGCATGAAGGCGTAGAGGAGGTTAATGTCATTGTTGACATGATCAATCAGGAACAACCCGATTTTATTTTCTTCACTGGTGATTTGGTCAATAATTTGGCTGAAGAGGCGATACCTTATATCGATTTGTTTGCACGATTATCGGCCTCTCAGGGTAAATATTCTATTCTGGGAAATCATGATTATGCGGAGTATGTCTACAGAGGAGATTCTCCTGAAATGCTCGAGAAAAAACGTTTGAATATGATTGAACTCGAGAAAGTGCACAAAGCCATGGGTTTTCAGTTGCTTCGAAATGAAAAAGTGGAGATCAAATCAGCCAACGAGTCATGGTATATTATTGGAATCGAGAATTGGGGGCGGCACTTCTTTCAATTTGGTGATTTGACAAAGGCCAGTGCAGAAGTCCCAAGCGAGGCATTTCAAATTTTGCTTTCTCATGACCCTACACACTTTGAAGAGCAAGTGATGGGAAAGAATAATATCGCTTTGACTTTATCTGGACACACCCACGGTGCGCAATTTGGAGTTGAATCACCAGAATTGAATATCCATTGGAGTCCATCTCCGTGGTTTGGATACAAACGTTGGGGAGGATTGTACCAAGAGGGGAATCAATTTTTATATGTCAACCGAGGCTTGGGTTGTTTGGGTTTTCCAGGTCGCGTAGGCATTTCTCCTGAGATTACCATTATTGAAATTTCATAAAATAATGCGTTTATTCCTTGCCTTGCTTTTGATTTTTACCAGTAGAGTCAATGCGCAAAATGCATGGAGCTGGGATATCCAGACCTTGGAAAAAATCAATCATTCTTCATGGAGTCACGCAGGCTTTTGGCAGTCCTATTCCAACTCGGTGATGTATGTGGGAAATTCGAACCCTCTCTTATTAACGGCAAACGCTTATTTGAAAGGAGGGGATTGGAAAAGAGTCGTTGTTACACAAATTGGAGGAATTGCAATCAATGGTTTGGCCACCTATATCATCAAAAATACCGTAGACAGAGCACGCCCTTTTGATCAATATCCCGAAACCATTCACCCCAAATACCATCCACTTGATTATTCATTTCCTTCTGGTCATACATCATGGGCTTTTCAATGGGCTACTGCTACATCGTTGTATGCACACAAATGGTATGTGACAGCTCCTTGCTTTTTGTATGCGGGATCAATCGGATATTCTAGAATGGCAATGGGCGTGCATTATCCAACGGATGTCGTTATGGGAGCACTTGTAGGCAGTGGATCTGCTTTTGTGTCTCATTGGATAACTAAAAAAATATTTCGAAATACATCGGGGCAAGAGCAAGCTAAAATATTGAAATTGAAAGGTGTAATGTGAGGTCATTGAAAGCGATGGGTTGAATTTCTTTTCAACAATTGCCGAATTGAACAATTGATTATTCTATCTTTGTAGCCCTAAATCATTTTTAAAAAAATATCAAAATGGCATTAGAAATTACAGACGCAAATTTTGCAGAGATTACGAACACTGATAAGCCCGTCATGATTGACTTTTGGGCGGAGTGGTGCGGACCTTGCCGCATGGTAACACCAGTGGTTGAAGAGATCGCTAACGAGTATGAAGGCCGTGCCATTGTTGGAAAAGTTAATGTTGATTTGAATCCAGAAACTTCCATGAAGTTCGGAATCCGCAATATTCCTACAATTGTATTTTTAAAGAATGGCGAGGTGGTAGATAAAAGTGTAGGAGCCGTTCCTAAAAATGTATTGACAGAGAAATTAGACCATGCATTATAATGGTTTAGATTGTTGAAAAAGGCCTCTTTATGAGGCCTTTTTTTTTGCTAATTTTCTTGAAAGTCCAAGTCTTTCCCAAAGGATTCTCGAACATGATAAATTCCCCAAAATGCCAATCCCAAGCTAATGATTCCCAGAATCGCTGCGGCTGGAATTATCCCAATTGATCCTTCCCAGGATTTGAAAGTAAGAACCAACGGAACTACAGCACCTCTGACAAAATTAGGCGTAGTACTGGCAACAGTTGCTCGAATGTTGGTGCCGAACAGTTCGGCAGACATCGAAACGAACAATGCCCAGTATCCTGTTGCTGTTCCAATCATGAAGCAAAGTGCGTAAAAAAGAGTTGCACTTTTGTGTGGGTAAAATAAATAAGCGATGACTACCAATACCGAAACCATCAAGTAAATCAATACCGTCTTTTTTCGACTTTTCAATAATTGGCTTAAAATACTACTCAGTAAATCACCAATGGAAAGCCCTAGGTATGTAAAAACAATGGCATGGCTAATCTCAATTTCAATCCCTTGCAGTGCCGCAAATTTTTTACTGAATTTGATCAATATACCTACGCAATACCAGACAGGTAAACCGATTGCGATGCAAGCCAAATAACGAAGCGCTCTTTCTTTATTGGCAAAGAGCATGTGAAATTGACCTCTTCTGACGTTTGTAGATTTGGTCTTCTCAAACGCTCCACTTTCAAATGTGCCCACTCTAAGAATAAGCAATAGCAGGCCTAATAAGCCTCCAATGAGATATGAAATTTGCCATGAAGCAAAGTGAAGAAATGGAATTTGAATTTTTGAAATGAAAACTGCGGCTACTGCCCCCAATGCTCCCATGGTAACGATGACCATAGTGCCAAAGCCTCTTTTTTCCTTATCCATGAGTTCGCTTACCAACGTTATGGCAGCGCCCAACTCGCCGGCCAATCCTAATCCGGCAATGAATCGGATAAAGCTGTACGATTCAACATTATAGACGAAAGCATTGGCGATGTTGGCCAATGAATAAAGAAGAATAGATCCGAAGAGAATGTTCTTACGACCTTTTGTATCGCCCAACCAACCCCACAGTAGTCCTCCAACGAGCATGCCTCCCATTTGCCATAAAAAAAGCAAGTAATCCCATCGCTCTAACTCGTTTGGATCGGTGATACCAATTCCTGCGAGGCTTGCCTTAGAGACAATATTGAAAAGTTGTAAATCGTAAATGTCTACGAAATAGCCCAAAGCAGCGACGGCGATGGTCCAATGTAGTGCGTTTTTAGATGCCATGCCCAAATATACACGGCAGGCTTCATGGGTACATCAATGCACCATGAATAAATACAAACTCGAAAAGGTGATTGCCAAAATAATCCAGCGTTTTGTTTTGTTTGCCATATTCGTTCGGTTTGAAACGAATTTGAGGTTTTTCTACAAACTGACTACGGCCGGGGTTTTAAGTTTTCAATACCGAAATGTGAATTCATTGCATTAGGGATTCATGAATCTCCATCACTTGGGTCAGTATAGAATGTTGATTGTCGTTGGTGATCACCCAATCAGCAAATGCAATAAGACGATCGTCAGACCATTGGTGTTGAATGCGTCGCTCTATTTGCTCTCTGCTCAAGTGACTGCGTTGCATTACACGTTTTATTTTAACCTCAAGCGGGGCGGTAACTACTGCTATTTTGTCGCAGGTGAGGTGTCCTTCCGATTGGATGAGAATCGCATTTTCTCGGATTACATATTTTTCTTTTTGATGAAATTCTGCAAAAGTCAGCCAGTGTTCGTGGACTCTAGGATGAATAATGGCTTCTAATTTTTTAAGTTCTTCTGAATTTCCAAAAACGCGAGGTCCCAGTAATTGGGTCTGAAGTTGACCATTGATGAACAAATCTTCTCCAAAAGTTTTAGCGACTTGAAGTTGAATCAATTTCTCATTGTAGCAATCCTTAGCAACGTCATCTGCAAAAAAAACAGGAACTTGAAGAGATTGAAAAATCTTAGCGACGGTTGATTTTCCGGCACCAATTCCCCCAGTCAAGCCCAAACAAAGAGCCATTATTTTTTTACGAAAATTTGAAAGCCATAGCCTGGAAGTTGGACATTTCCTGTAGCATAAAGAGCCAAAGCTTTTTTATCAAAAATGCTATTAAAAATTCCATCGGGCAAAGCATCCGTAAATGAAGTGCTTTGTGGCGCAGGATTGAAATTCAACATAACAATAACTTGGCTTTCACCTTGTGTTCTGCTGTAGGCGTAAATCTTGCTATTGCTGGTGAAAATTCTTTTGAATTTCCCACCATCAGCGCCATTCCAAAGTGCTGGAATATCATGATGTGCTTTTAGTAATGTTTGATACAACTGTTCGTTGGGGTATCCATTAAATGAAATAGTGTCTTTGTCAAAAAAACGATAGCGGTGTGGGCTGCCGTCTTTGTGTTGTTCATTTCCCTCTTGACCTGAATAAATCAGAGGCATACCACCAATGGTAAAGGCCAATACATCATACAGATTTCTGGCTTTGCCATAGCGCTCCCCACCTGTTCCATTCCAGGTGTTTTCGTCGTGATTGGTGGTGAAATACATGTGGATAGTAGATTGAGGAAATTCTTTGCCCACTTTGTCTACATATACATCGATATCATTGGTTGTTTTTTCGCCTTTGGCGATATCATTCATGAGATGCAAAAACTCCCAACCATAGCACATGTCAAATGCCTTTAAATGATGGTCTTTTTGTTCGGCTTCCGCCAACATAAACACGGGCTTGATGGCATCCAATTCAGCGCGAGCTTGATCCCAAAAGTCCGTCGGAACTTGCATCGCTACATCACATCTGTATCCATCGAGGTCACACTCTTTGACCCAAAATTTCATGGACTCAATCATGGCTCTGCGCATGTCTTTGTTGTCATAATTCAAATCCGCAACATCAGACCAATCTGCAACCGGAGGAACGATTTTTCCACTCGCGTCATGGGTGTACCATTCGGGATGTTCTGTAACCCAGGGGTGATCCCAAGCAGTATGATTGGCCACCCAATCCAGAATTACTTTCATCCCTTTGCTATGAGCAACAGAAACAAAATGTTTGAAGTCTTGAATCGTTCCAAATTCAGGATTAACACCAACGTAGTTTTTTACGCTGTAATAGCTACCCAAGGATCCTTTTCGATTCATCTCTCCAATAGGATTGATGGGCATTAGCCACAAAATGTCAATTCCCAATGTGTCCAATCGATTGAGGTCTTTTTCCAACGCAGAAAAAGTTCCTTGCGGTGTATGCTGTCGCACATTGATTTCATATATCGTGGCATTTTTGCTCCATTCTGGATGGCGAATGACATGGGTTTCGTGTGAGCTAATCACTTGTGCAGTGGCCGTAGCGTCTCCTCGATGAGAGGCGCATGAAATTCCAAATAGGGCAATCAGGGAAATATAGAGAGATCTTTTCATCGTTATTTTAGTTCGTGTCAAAAGTACACGAAAGTTGATAACATCGTAAATGGTGCAACTATTTTTAAAGGCCATTGTCTTAAATTTGAATCAAACTTAATCCGGTGAAAAAAATAGGAATTTTAATATTTGCTAGCTTGTTACTCCTTGCAAAGATTGGACAGAGTCAAGTGGTGGTAAATGAATTTTGTATCGCCAATTACAGTGATTACAACATACCAACGACTTCAAGCAATTTTGAAGATTGGGTTGAGTTTTACAACCCAACTTCTGCCGCAATTGATATCTCTGGATATTGGTTGAGCGATGATTCGACTAATCCTCAAAAATGGGCTTTTCCAGCGGGATCTACAGTTCCTGCTAATGGATATAAGTTGGTTTTATTGACGGGTAGAGGGGCTTATCAGCCAGGCTATTTGGGTGGAGTAAACACCAATTTTAAAATCAATCAAACTGCTGGAGAAGAATTGGTTTTTTCCAATTCGGGAGGTGTTATTTTGGAGAGTTATGATTTTGATGTTATTTCTCCTAATCAAGCCAATCAATCATGGGGAAGAATACCGGACGGTTCTGGGACGTGGAAAATTATTACCAATCCTTCTGAAAATGCAGCCAATCCAATGAGTGGTTATTCAGACTATGCTGCAAAGCCAGTATTGAATATCCCAGCAGGTTATTACGCATCGCCTATTTCAGTCACAATAACGACAACTGAGCCCGGAGCAACCATTTATTATACGACGAACGGCAACTTACCAAGCAATACAAGTACATTGTATACGGGACCCATCAACATTTCAACCACTCAAGTTATAAGAGCAATAGCTTATTCTCCAAATGCTGATATTCATCCAAGTTTCGTAGAGACCAATACCTATTTTTTTGGAGCTGACACCCACACTGTATTGACAGTTTCTGTTTCAGGAAACAACATGAATGGTTCATGGCCAGGGAGTGGCAATGGATTATTGACGAATGTCGAATTTTTTACAGCTGGGGGTACTTTTATTACGGAGGCCCATGGAGATAGTAACGAACATGGAAATGATTCAAATGCATATCCACAAAAAGGATTTGATTTTATTGATCGAGATGAATTGGGCTACGATCATACCGTTCAAGATCCACTTTTTGCCGAGCGCGCGCGAAATGATTTTGATCGATTGATTTTTAAAGCAGCTGCCAATGACAACTATCCTTCTTCAGGCGGAGGTGCTCATATTCGGGATGCATACGTATGTGAATTATCCATTTTGGGCAACTTGCATTTGGATGAGCGGGCTACAAGAACTTGCATAGTGTACTTGAACGGAAACTACTGGGGTGTTTATGAAGTCAGAGAGAAGATTGATGATACAAATTTCACGGATCATTATTACAATCAAAACAAAGGTCAAGTGGATTATTTGAAAACCTGGGGTAGCACTTGGGCGGAGTATGATGCTGCTCCTGCTTTTAATGCAATGGGCAATTGGAATACCCTGCGCACATTCATTACCACCAATAACATGGCTACTCCAGCCAATTACAATTACGCCATTTCGCAATACAACCACATGAGTTTAATCGATTATTTCATTCTCAATGGCTATGCGGTCTGTACGGATTGGCTCAATTGGAACACCCAATGGTGGAGAGGTTACAACCCCAATGGAAGCTCGAAAAAATGGCGATATGCTTTGTGGGACAACGATGCGACTTTTGGACATTATGTGAATTACACAGGAGTTCCTTCTACCTTGCCAACTGCAGACCCTTGTCAAATCGAGAACATGGGAAATGTGGGAGGGCAAGGCCACGTTCCAATTTTAAACGCCTTGTTTGACAACCCCAATTTTTTGGCTGATTATGTTCAACGCTATGCAGAATTATCCAATGGGATTTTTTCATGTACTAGAATGATAGGAGTATTGGATAGCATGGTAGCGGTGATGGACCCGGAAATGCAGCGCCACGTCAACAAATGGGGAGGGACATATTCTGAATGGCAAATGAATGTGCAAAGTCTCCGAAATTTTATTCTTGCTCGCTGTCCCAATGAAACGACCACAGCGGATATTATCGAAGGAATTGAAGATTGTTATGACGTTACACAACAGCATTTAACTGTGCAAATTTCTGGTCCAGGTAGTGTAGTGTTAGAAGAGACGCCAATTGATGGCAATAATGCCCCATATACAGGTACTTATTTTAGCGGGAATACCGTTGATTTGCCTATTAATATTTTCGCAGTGCCTTCAAGTTCGGGGAATTGCAGCGACTTCATTCAGTGGGTTGTGGTATCAGGAACAGCAACTTTTGCGGACCCAACCAATGACACTACGACTGTCGTCATCGGATCTGATGCAGTGATAGAGGCTCAGTTCGGTACTGGAACCGTTGGACCTGTTTCAATTGTATTGTCTACTGCGCCTGCTGGTGCGGCGATATTTGAATGGAATGGAGTTACGCAAAATGCTTTGCCTAACACAATAGTAGAATCTTCAGGAACCAATGTGGACTTGACTGTCACGCCGGGAACGGGGTATGTCTTTGATCATTGGGAGTCGAACCAAACAGCCTTTCTCCCAAATGTTGACTCAACGCATGTCACGCTGACAGCCTGTATGGACGACTCTCTGGTAGCGGTATTGACTCCAGTCTACAGCTTGATCATTCAATTGGTGGGTTCAGGAAATATTCAGGTCTATGGATTGGATACAATCGGAATGGTGGGATCTTTCTTGTCAACAGATATAATCAATTTAACGGCCTTGGAAAACGGTCCCTGCGGCCAGTTTATCAATTGGGAATTGATCAGTGGAAATGGCGCGATTGCAAGTTTATCGGCTTTGACGACAACTTTGACATTGACCTCAGATGTTGTGTTGCAGGCCAATTTCACTTCACTTCCAGTAGGGATGGTTGATGTATATTTCACATCTCCTTATCCCAATGCGGGTGGATTCATTTTAAATGGAAACCCCTACAATGTATTTCCTCAAACCATTGCCGTGCCGCCCGGAGTGCCTATCAATTTGGAGGCAGTAGCCAATGAATGGTATGCCTTTACTTCATGGTCTTCTACATTGTACGATTTTGTGCCCAATGCCAATTCAATTCAAACATCCAATACATTTTGCAGTACTGACACGGTGGTGGTCAACTATAACTTTACTCCACACCAATTGGTGACTATTACAAAAATGCCCATGAATATTGGTCAAGTATTTGTCGATGGAGTGGAGGTGACCAATTTGCCTGTTACCTATGATTGGGCAGA
>CANFLZ010000025.1 GCA_947448135.1 Flavobacteriales bacterium | reverse complement strand
TCTTGATCATATCCACATTGACGTCCATCGGCATCCATGTCTTGTATGATAATCTCGCCAACCCCTAAATCCTGCAATTGGCGCAAATAGGTCGGCACGTCCTGATGTATGCTCCGTTGACCATTGGCAAAATATCCGCTCCATTCTCCAGCGCTATTCCTCTTCACATCGACACATACGACAACAGAACTTGAACCCAAAACTTCGACTGCTTTTTTCACTTCATCTGGATTAACAATGGGCAAAGTTCCGAGCACTACCTTTTCAACACCCAATGCTATCATGGCTTTCATTTGCTCCACAGTAGAAATTCCGCCTCCAATCGCCAAAGGCATATCCGCTTCTTCAGCAATCTTTTTCACCCAATCCAAATCGACGCAACGGTTTTCTCGGGTCGCATTGATATCTAATACAACCAATTCATCAATTCGTGCATCGTTAAAAATTCTCACCGCATTGATAGGATCGCCGACGTATTCATGATCTTTAAATCGCTGACTTTTGTATAAACCATTTCTGTCTAACAACAATACAGGGATGAGTCGCGGCCTATACATGATTAAGCAATTTGTAAAAACGATTGAATAACTTCTTTCCCAGATTCGTAGCTCTTTTCAGGATGAAATTGCACCCCCCAAACATTTCCCTTTTTTACGCCGGTAATTATTTCGACTCCATAGATTGTCTTGCACAATATTTCGTCAGACGCAACTTCTGACCAATGGTAACTGTGTGTGAAATAAAAGAAATCTTCTTGCGTGACATTTTGTAAAATCGTTCCATTTCGGTAACTCAGTTGATTCCATCCCATGTGCGGAATTTTAATCTGACTTTCTCCTTTCTGCATTCTGATCACCTTACCCTGAATCCAGCCCAATCCGGAAACATCGCCCTCTTCACTCCAATCAGATAACAATTGCATTCCCAAACAAATTCCTAAAAACGGCTTGTGGTCTTCCAAAGCGAATTTTCTCAATGCATTAATCCAATTACCTGACTGCAATGCTTCCATGGCATTTTTGAAATGCCCAACACCCGGAAAAATTAATTTGTCACACTGATCCACCAATTGCGGGGAATCTACCAAAAGTGGTTGAACACCACAACGATTCAAAGCACGCATCACTGCATGAACATTTCCATTGCCATATTGCACAACCCCTACTTTCACTTTCTGTACAATTTTGGAATTTGATTGATTCGTTTGATTACCGTTTCGAAATCCAACCCAATCATGTGCAAATACCATTTGATCGACTCAAAACGCGGATGGTTCTCTTGCTCGATTCGTTTCATGGCTTCTTCTCGGGTTAATTTTCCATTTCGAATTTGATTGCTTCTGAATGTTTCAACTTCAGAAAATCCTGCTACAACAAAATAGATGTAATTATAGAAACTCGTTGTACCATCTCCTATCCGCCATGTCGAATCTGAATCAATGGCGCGTTCCCAACCGTATTTGCTTTCGATGGTATCTAAAATCACTTTTTCATCCCAATCAAAATAATCAAAAATTTGAAAATGGCCATTGAAGTTGAATTGGTCTCTCGCTTTGTAAGCGCCCAACGTATCCATCAATGATAAATTGAAATACGATGGATTTGAGATGAATTGTTTACCGACAAATCCCATCAACTTCAATTTTTGCTGCATGGATAGCGAATAGATTTTCTCTTTTTCAAAATTGGGACTTACGCCGGCAAATCCGATTTTAAAATCGGTATTTTCATACTGATGCGCGCCCCAAATATTTAAATCGACACCCAACTTATTTTGTAATTCAGAACAATAATGAAAAAAGTACTTATCGCCGGCCATAAATAAAGGAACCATGCCCAGATGCGGCTGTTTCAACCAAGCCTCTAAATTCAATCGAATATTCCTTCGTTTAAAATCTGAGTCCGCAGCAAAAATGATGTTCTCAACTCCCATCTCTCCGCACGCTCTGGCAATGTTTCTTCTGGCCAAATCTGTTACCATTCCCCAATCGTAGGTCATTGTAACCGGTTTTAATCCCATCACTTCTTTGACCAAGTGCAGAGAAAAGATACTATCTCGTCCGCCACTCAATGGCACAATGCAATTGTCATCCGCCCTCTTGATAAATGGTTGAATGGTGGTCATTAAATCATCTAAATTTCCTTTAACCTGAATGGGTTTACTAGAATGACAATAGTTGCATACGCCCTCTTGATCGAAGGCGATGAAAGGAAAAGTTTCTGGCAAAACACATTTGGAACATCGCTTGAGCGCGCTGATTTCCTCCCAGTTAAATTCCAATAATTTTCTTTCTCCCGAAAACTTGTTGTCCATGAAGGCAGAGGAATCCAAAACTTTTAAGTCATGGTTCTCTCCAATCACCTCTTGCACTTCCGTCGAGACGGCGTTATCGATAAAATCTTCAAATGCAAAAACTTTGACTTCACCTCCCGATATGTGATGTATGAGAGAATGATCTGTAACCATTTGCAACTCGATCAAAAAACTTCTTTCACTTGCAAAAACGACCACATTTTCATCCTCGTAACAATACAAAGAGCCGTTGTTTGAAGACAAAACAAAACACCCTTGAGCAGGCAGAATACATGCATACGAAAATGTTCCTTGCAATTTTTCATTGCACCTTCTCACCGACTCCTCTATACCTAATTTCAGATTGGCTTGTATCAAAGCCAAAATGATTTCTGAATCAATTTCGAAATCACGACGAAGACCCATTTCACTTTTCCAAAGATCCTCGTGATTGACAACGATACCATTGTGCACAAGCAAACCACCATCTTTGATGACGGGCTGATTGTTGGTATTGTCTAGCTGCGATCCGTTCGTCACCAATCTTGTATGGCCGATAGCCAAGAAACGCTTCGCATTTAATGATTTATCCAGAGCATTGATCCATGACTTTTCTTTCATGATCGATGTGACAGGGACATCACCCTTGACGACAGTGATTTTCTTTGCTGCGTCGTTATAAAAAACACCACCAGAAGAATCCTTTCCACGAGATGAAGAAAGAGAATTGAGTGCTACCCAATCTCTCTTGACCATCGCGGCATTGAAAGTTTTTTCTTTTTTCGTAATTACTCCAAAAATTCCGCACATATCCTACAAGCTTTTTTGGGTATAACGTTCAAGAATTTGCACTCCCCTTCTTTTTCGGGTTATCATATTCCACCAGGCAATGGGCATCAATTTAAAGATTGATTCCACCACCATTTTCATGTGCGCGCGCATCAACCGCTTGGGTTCTTGCGCTATTCTGTAAAATGTAGCCAACCCCATTTTTTTTATCCAACGAGGGCTACGCGTTGTCTTTCCTGCCAATACATCTACCATTCCGCCACACGGAATGACCATCGTCGCGCCCAACTTCCCTTTGTTCCGAATCACAAATTCCTCTTTCTTAGGTGTCGACATGGCTACCAATAAAACATCGGGCTTCGCTGATTGAATGTGCGCTACCACACTTTGCTCTTCCTCCAATTTAAAATACCCATCGCGGCCTTCCTTGATTTGAATCGAAGGGAATCGCTTTCGGGTATTTTCTGCCGCGCGCTGATTTATTTCAGTAGTTCCGCCGATAATCATCAACGTCCAACCCTTTTGTGCGCATCGTTCCACAATCCATTCACTGAATTCCGGAATCGAAATAACGCGTTTTAATCGAATGCCCATTGAATTAAGAAACCAATGAAAAGGAACACCATCGCACAACATCAAATCAAATTCATTGACCTCCCGATACAAAGCTGGATATTTTTTGTACAAGGTTACATATCCCAAGCTATATCCAAAGACGATTGTCTCCGATTTTTTCTGCATCACTTGATCGACATAGTTTTCCAATTCTTCTTGCGAAAAATCAGAAACTTTTAGACCAATAGGATAGAGGTGTTGCATGTTCTCACAATAAATTATTCCACTTGGCATTCAACCCTGCATTACCTACAATCAACTTCATAACTCGCCACGAGGTATTTTCAATTTGATAATCATCCGCTATTGCAGCATACTGCTGGTTGCGATCAAACTCCTCTATCACCAATTGAACAGCATTTAAAACACCTTCTTTTTTGATGCCTGACAAAATGATGGTTCCAACATCTTGCGCCTCAGGACGCTCCATACTCTCACGAATAGAAATGGCAGGGAAAGACAACATGGAAGATTCTTCGCTAATCGTTCCTGAATCTGAAACAACACATTTTGCACTTTTCTGTAATGCGATGTAATCAAAGAAGCCAAATGGTTTTAATAGCAAAACATTGGATGGCAATTCCAATTTTAATGCTTCGATTCGCTTTAAAGTTCTTGGATGACAAGAGAAAACAAATGGCATTGAATAATGCGCCGCCAAATGATGCATCGACTCCACGATTCGTTCCAATTGTGAAGGATAGTCCACATTCTCTTCACGATGGATGGAGAATACAAAGTAGCCTTTTGGAGTCAATTTCAATTCTGACAAAATAGAACTCTTGTCAACTTTATCCGCATAAGCGTTGAGGACCTCTTTCATAGGTGAACCCGTCAAATAAATTCTGCGCTGCGGAAGTCCTTCTGCAATCAAGTGTCGACGTGCATGTTCGGTGTAAACCAAATTAAAATCGGCGATATGATCGATGATTCTTCGATTGGTCTCCTCAGGCACGTTAAAATCAAAGCAACGATTCCCGGCCTCCATATGAAACACAGGAATCTTCAATCTCTTAGCGATGTAAGCAGACAAACAAGAGTTGGTATCTCCCAAAACCAAAAAAGCATCTGGACGCTCATCTCTTAGAATGGGTTCCACCTTTTTTAAAATATCGCCAACGGTATTGCCCAAACTCGAAACATCTGCATTTAAAAAGTAGTCTGGCTTGCGGACACCCAATTCGTCAAAAAAGATTTGATTCAATTCGTAGTCATAATTTTGACCCGTGTGAATCAAAACCAAATTGACCATGCTATTGGCCAAATCCAGAACACGAGAAAGTCGAATGATCTCCGGACGAGTTCCAACGACTACAGCCAATTTAAAATTGATTTTTTCCATATTTTATATTGATGGATAAACGTTCACAAAATAAGTATCAGGATCTGCTGCATTGTAATGCTCATTGATCCAAAACATGGTCAGCAACTCTTGGTCACCTACATTGGTAATCGAATGGGTGTACCAAACGGGCATGTCAACAAATGACGGTTGATCGCCATCCAAATCAAACTCATGGATGACATCTTCGTCCACTTTTCGAAAAGCGATTTTTGCCTTTCCGCTGATGACCGCAAAACGTTCCATCTTCCGGGTATGAAAGTGATTGCCTCGCGTAATACCCGGAACCGTCGTAGAAAATGAAACTTGACCACCACTATTGAGCCTGATTATCTCTACAAATGATCCGCGAGGATCGGTGTTTTTCTTGAGTGAAAATGGAAAAAAGTTTTCCCATTTCAAATACGATTGGAAAGTTGCGAATAAATACAATGTCCATTTTGAGCGTAAGTCTGGCATTTCACCGCGACTTAAATAGGCCTCCTGAAAAGACTGGAGTTGCGCCAATATTTCAGACACCTTGACATCAAATTCATGTGGCATTATCCACGCTGTATTGACACGATCGGAATTGACAATCCATTGGATGATATGCCGCACACAATCGTCTACATAGATCAATGGCAAAATGGCATCTACTTGAATGCTCGGCGATTCGCCATTGGAAATCTGGTGACAAAATGTGGCTACTACTGAATTGTAAAAAGGCTGACCAAAAGGCCCAAACAAGTTGGGAATCAAAAGACCAACAAAATATGTGTCATTCCGATCCGCCCAATCTTGCCAAAGCATTCGAGCTTCCTTTTTAGACTGACCATATATATTGTCCCTCTCCTCCTGAATCGATGAAGAAAAAATCACCTTTGCTTTTGAAGAGGACTTTTCCAAAGCTTGAATCAACTGAGTCGTTAATCCGATGTTGACATCATAAATTTCTTGGGGTTCACTGGAACGATTCTTTCCTGCCAAATGAACCAAAACATCCAATCCACTTACCCAGCTCTCCAACTGTTGTTCTGAATGCCAATATTCTCGGAGACAAACGTCAACATCAAATGCTTCGTTCAATTTCAATTGACGAAGCAGCGCCTTTCCCAAAAAACCTTCCGCTCCCGTGACTCCAATTTTCATTTTGCTCATTGATTTTTTACATCTGAAGCAACTTCTGTCAATTTCATCAACAAAGATTTGGTTTGCTCCAAATCCAATTGGACAGTATTGTGCGAATTATACTCCTCTACCTTGTCAATTTTTTCATTTCCTGTCGAGTAGTAATCATCGTAACGCAAATCTCTTGAATCCGCCGGAATACGATAATACTTTCCAAAATCCTCCGCCACAACCATGTCTTCTTTGTTGACCAACGTCTCAAACAACTTCTCTCCATGTCGGGTTCCTATCAACTTGATCCCCACCTCTGATTGATAAAGAGAAAGCATGGCATTGGCCAAAGTCTCAATGGTACAAGCTGGGGATTTTTGAATAAAAAGATCACCTTGCTTGGCATGTTCGAAAGCAAACAAAACCAAATCCACCGCATCTTCCAATGTCATCATGAAACGAGTCATGTTGGGATTGGTGATTGTCAATGGAAGTTCTTTTTTCATTTGATCAATGAACAGAGGAATCACAGATCCGCGAGAGGCCATCACATTTCCATAACGTGTTCCACAAAGGACGGTCTGTGAATCGGTGAGATTGCGCGATTTGGCAATCATTACTTTTTCCATCAATGCCTTGGACATTCCCATTGCATTGATCGGATATGCAGCCTTATCGGTGCTGAGTACCACTACCTTTTTTACCTTGGCTTGAATGGCCGCATTCAAAACATTCTCTGTTCCGAGGATATTGGTCTTTACAGCTTCCATCGGAAAAAACTCACACGAAGGAACTTGCTTCAAAGCCGCTGCATGAAATACAAAGTCGATATTCACCATAGCATCAGCGACACTGCGCTCATCACGAACATCTCCGATGTAAAAGGTTACTTTCGGATGATTGATCTTCTTTCTCAAATCATCCTGCTTTTTTTCGTCACGACTAAAAATCCTAATTTCCGAATATTCTTCCGAATGTATAAATCGATTCAATACTGCCTGGCCAAAAGAACCAGTACCACCCGTTATTAAAAGTCTCTTCCCCATTTCTATTTTTTAAGTGCGATTACGCGATCAAACTCTCCGTAGAGTTTTGTTATAAAAGTATCCGAAGTAAATTTACTGAAAAATAACCTTCTCGCCTCGTTTCCTTGACACTGCAATTCGTCAGGATTACGCTGGTAATCCACCAGGCTTTGATACAATCCTTGAATATCTCCTTTGTCGATTAGTTTACCATTCTTACCGGGTTCAATTATCTCAACCAAACCACCCTCACGATAGGCGATTACGGGAATTCCAATTCCCATTGCCTCGATAGCGACAATCCCAAAAGCCTCATTGTATGTTGGAAAAATAAGGACATCTGCATCCGAGATAGCCCCCCATTTATCATCACCATACAGTGCCCCTCGATAAAACAAATTCCGTTCGAGTTCATTTTGTTTTATGAATGCCTCAATCATGGCTGCATCTCGATCTCCTTCCTTACCCACCAAAACCCCTTCAAATGGAATCTTGTTTCGCTTTAACTCGAGCGCTAATTGCAGCGCATCATCTATTCCCTTTGCCAGTAAAAGATTGGACAAAAACAACCACCGAATTGGTTGATTTTCTGATTTCCTCTCCCACTTCTTTTCCATACCCTGAGGCAACGCAATGCCATTGGGGATTACCATTGTGTCGCGGAACCCTATCCAATCTACATCTGACTTCTGGCCTTCCGTTAACACAACGGCAAATTGACCTTTGAGCAAAAAGGAAATCCAAAATCGGTAAAAAAAATGACGTTCTCCGTATGATCTCAAACCTTTTCCGTGGAGATGCACCAACACTTTTCTACCGGTCAATTTAGCCATCAATAAAATGGAAGAGTCGCGATAAAAAGAAGCTCCATAAATCGACATTTGAAAATAAACCAAGTGTGGTCTTTGAATGATCAAACTCTTGGCAATCGACAGAAAGAAGATGAAAAATCTAAAGAACTTTCTCAGGTGAAAACTACCCAAATCTTGAATACTCGAAGCGTAGCTGATGGTTTTAAAGACAATTTTACCACCCAACCATTTTTGCGTACTGTCGACAATAGATTGGTTGATTGCGGTGGCACCCGTTAGTGGAGGTGCTACTTTCAAGATCGCCAGAACTGTTGCCCCGTCACTCTTCATATCGCTGAATCAATTCGGCTATTTCTGAAATACTATTTTCATGAATCCAAACTGGATCTTCCAATGAAACGCCCTTTTTGTATGGCCGATATTGACCGTTAATTAAATCTATCTCAAATGGCCCTTCAAAACCATTTGATTCCAAAATATTCTCTACTTCCTGCTCATTTCTTGAAACTTCCACAATCATCAACTTCACCTCCTTTATGCGGTTTTGAAATCCCAACAATACTTCTCTTTCAAAACCTTCGACATCAATTTTCACCATGTGCGGCACTTCATCCTGAATAAAATGATCCGCCTGAACTACCGGTACAATGATAGTCGATAATGTATGATCAAACTCCTCAACGATAGAATTGGTGCTACTTCCATCCACGTTTGAAAACCGCACATCACCATCCATGGCACTCAGTCCCAGATTAACCGCCGTGATGTTATTTCTCTCGTTAATTTCAATTTGTCGATTCAAAAGGTGAAAGGTGAAAGGATGCGGTTCGAAGGCCACAACGCGCGACTGGTTGTTTTTGGATGCAACCAAAGAATAAAGTCCCAAGTTAGCCCCAACATCCCAAAAAAGTGCATTGTTCAATTGGAAATAACGCTTCACCAATCGCATATTGTTGCCATCATACAACCCTTGGGTAAACAACTTGGTTCCACCTTCCAAGGCCAAGGTCGAATTGGCCAATTCGATCTGAATTCCTTTTTCAATCTGAATGCGCAGTGGATATTTTGAAAAACGTCTCACAAATTGCCAAATCACATACAAGAAGACTCCCTTGATATTGGAGACCCATTGATTTCGGAGGATGTGCAGGACTGAATAGTAGACACTTTTCATTCGTGTAAAAGTACAAACGAAATAGCCGCTTTTAACATCTCAGCGGACTTTTTCGGATGGTACTTCTCGACGTCTTTTATGGCTTGTGCTCTTAATTTTTGATACTGCAATTCATCTTTCAGGAAACCTTCGATTTGATTGGCCCAGACAACTGCATCAAGCGGCAATACCCAACCATTCTGGTTGTGTCGCACCAATTCATTGGCGCAACCTGCGTTGTCGCAAGTTAGCACTACCGTTCCCGAAGCCATGGCATCATTGGCTACAACTCCCCAGGAATCTGATTGAGTCGGAAACAAAAGAATTTTGCTGGATGAATAATAACGAGGCAATTCTTGAGGTTGAATAAACCCGGGATATTCCCAATCCACTCCGACATCCTTCAAACTTTGGATAAACGCTTCTTTCAGTTCACCACTTCCTAAAATCAAAACCCGCAAATCAGGCTTTTTCTTCATCAACTCTGCGACAACAGCCGTAAAGAAAAAAGGCATTTTTCGCTCGATCATCTGTCCCGAAAAAATCAGATCAAAAGTTTTTTCATCCGATGAAAACAAGCGATAGCGGTCGTTGTCTATGGCATAGTGCGAAATGAAAATTTTTTTCTCATCGATCCCGTAGTTTCGAAACATCAACTTCCCTTTTTCACTCACGGGAATTGCGGCATGAACGGAAGGATAAATAATTTTTCGGATGAGCTTGTGAATTCCAGAATAAGCACTTTCTATTTTCTCCCACGCATCTGTGTTCACCAATCTCTTTTTCCCATGCCATTTGGCCCAGAACATCACCAATAACATGGGCCACGTAAAACCGCAAGTGATAATAGCTTGTGGATTTTGATCGTTCAATAATTTCCAAATACCGCGAAGTTTCGCCCAATTTCCTTTTCCTGAAATTTTATCCTGTAAAAAAATAGGGTTGTGCTGATATTGTTGATTCTCCCATGCGAACTTGGCATCACCCTTTGACATATACACCACTTGCAGTGCGGAAGCATCCATCTTCTCCAACTCATCAAAAACGATGGTTCGGTATGGTGATGGAATGTAAGTGAAAATAATCGCCTTTTTCATACCGTTTGGTTTCGCTGATACGATTTCATTTGTTGACTTTTTCGCCAATTTCTTAATGTGACAATTCGAGTCAAACCTCTTTTCATTCGCAAAATATTCTTCAACAAGACCAGCACAATTTTCGGCCATTGATCAGCGTTAATCCGAGCGATGTTTGCTTTCAATTCATCGGCAATTTCCCGGTACATCAACACAGTCCATTTGTCATCATTTTCTGCTGCTTTGGAAAATGGTTGTTTTCTAAAATTGGCAATGGGCAATGGCGCGTATGAAAAGTTGTTGTTGTAAAACAATCGCGAATAAAAATCGCCATCCATATTGCATTTCAAATTTGAATCGAAACCATCAATTCCTTCCATAATCTCACTCCGCCAAACCACCGCATTGGAACTTAAAAACATCGTAAATCCCAACAAGGCTGCTTCGGTATAACGGAATGATTGGTTGCGATGAGTGAAAATAAATTGACTGTTCAAATCCACAAAATTGATATCGCCAAAAAGAATATCCACTGAAGGATTTTCATTAAAATACTTCGCGATTTTAGAGAATACGTTTTCGGTAAAATAATCATCTGAATTGATCCAAACGATCAAGTCACCTGTCACCGATTTTAAAGCTGTATTCAATGCTGCAGACTGCCCCGCATTGGCCTGTTGAATCAATTTAAAACGATGAGGGAACTGATGGGCAAATTCTTGTATGACCTGAACAGAATTGTCCGTTGAGCCATCGTCAACAATGACATGCTCAATCTCCGGAAAGTCCTGCATCGCCACGCTGCTGAGAAGTTCTGGCAGGTACTTTTCGTAATTGTAGTTAGGCGTTATAATGCTTATTTTCACTAATAGCAAGTTTACGAAGGTTTAACTGCGGGCGTGTCAAATAAAAACCACAATATACCATAACCAAATAAATCGGTGACGGGAATGGATTTTGTCCCATGGAAACCATGAGTACCGAAAGAGTAAAGCACAATTTAAAAATTCGATGCCCTCCAGAAGGATTGGGATTTCGAATAAAGAAATACCGTTTTAAAAAGGCAAAAAAGAAATAAAAATAAACTACCCATAATATCAATCCATACCGCGAGGCCATTCCGATAACCCCCATGTAACTATTGCTGTATCCAATCTCCCTTTCTTCTTCGGTCAAATAGCGCGATTCCATATAAATTCCCTTTCCAAAAAGTGGATACTCCATGATCAGATCAATGTCCACACGCGCACTCAAAAATCTTCCTTTTCGAGTAGCTCTGCTATTGTCTTCATACACGTTCATTTCATCATTGTACATCTTGGTCACCTTGGCATACATGAAAGGCAATTCAACAACAGCGTAATAAATAGAGAAGACCATGATGGGAATCAAAAAGAAAGAAATGCTTCTCTTACGATACTCCCACATGACCATGACCAAAAAGAAAATCAATGCGGAGTATCCTGCTGTCGAAGCTGTCGTTAAAAGCGTAAATACAAATACAATTGACTCGCGACTGAAGAAATTGATCTTTCGAATGTTGTCGAAATACAAAGCAGGAATAATCAAAGCCGCAAAAACTCCACCCTCGGCCAAGAAACCAGGATTCTTGTACAATCCCAAAGCAGATTTACTGTGCTCAACATTATAAATAATCAAACTTTCATTACTTCCTGGATCCAATCCCAGCGCCGCAGATATGCTGGAAAGAAATACGTCACTGCCAGGTATCAAATTCTGAATGATCCAAAAAAACAAAGAGATCACACAGAAAATGTACATCAGCCGAACATACTGTTTGAAAAAAGAAAGCCCATTGTTACCGTAGATAAAATAGGGCATCAAAAAAATGAGAAATACTCCTCCGAAGTTGTACCAATTGAAAGACTCAAAAACCAATGCTTGACCACCACTCACCAACAGCACTAAAAAAATAATATTGGAAAACAAATTATCCACGTTTCCGTGATTCAGTATATACAAGTAAAATGTCACAACAACCGTACCTATGATAAAAGCGCCATACGTTTGGAATGTAACATTCATCGATAAAATCGCGATGATGGTCATGATCCACTGATTCCGCTTACTATCAAAGAAAAGTGTATTCATGAGGCCATTACATTTTGATAAATGGAAACGATCGTTTTCCGATATGATTCCACTCCAGCATTCTTTTCAACCCATTCGCGTCCCTTTGCACCCATCGATTCGCGCTTCTGCGGATGATCGATTAATTCTTGAATCGCATGTACAATTGAATCTACGTCGATAGCATTAACCAAAATTCCAGTCTCATTATTTTGAATAATCACTTCATCCACTCCCAATGCCACCACAGGAACACCAACGGCCATCAGCTCAAGAATATCGCGACCCCAAGGCATCATGGATTTCTCCAAACGCAATCCAATTCCCCAATTCTGTATAACAGCCTCGACATTTTCCAAAAAAGGAATACAGGTCAACTGATCATTCCCAATGACCTTCACCTGCTTCATTACTTCTTGATAATAAGCGAAACGCTGCAAAGGCATCCACTGCTTATAGTGCAATAAGCCCGGTGATGGCAATCCCAACAATTGGAATTGCAATTTTTGCTTTCCATTATTGCGCAGTATTAGATCTTTGACTACCTCCAAAAATAACAGATGACCTTTGAGCGGATTAAAATTGGCCATCATGCCAATGGTTAGCACATCTTGATTATCTCGCTTTTGAATAGGCTGAAATACCGTTGTGTCTACCGGATTAATTACCATTGTGCAATTGCTCAAATCAGAAAAATGACGCATCTCTTCCTTTGCTATTGGCACAACCCAATCGGAAAATTTTCTAATCTCTCGGACAATAAATTGTGTAATCAAATCATCCGATTGTGGGATGACCTCTCGAACGTGCGTAACAATCTTTGCCGAAGTATTTGATTTGATTGCTGCATACAAATTGCTAAAAACAGAGGCATTAACGTGAACGATATCAATCTCATTCTCCGCAATAAAATCAATCACCTCTTTTGCATCATAGGACAACGCCAAATCCAAATCCTCTTGTGTCGAAATTCCTTCAGAGTAGCTATAAATTCCAGGAATATCCATTTCAGCCACCATTTTGGAGTACTGCAAAAGATGCTTGAGCTTTTGATTCAATCTGCGATTGCGCTTGAGGATGGTATACATTTCAACATCATCTTTCAAACACTTTTGCATCTGAATCAACGATTGTGAAGCGCCGCCGTAACCCAGGCCTTGTTGAATAAACAATACCCTCATCGCAGCTTCAATTTTCTTAAAAAATTTCCAACTTGCTGCTTCCTCTTGGCGTAGGATGAAAAATCCCAATGTTTCCTTGGAGCTGATTTTAAAATTTGATCAAACTCCAATTCAGTCATATCCAATTTCTTCAAGACATACTGAATGCTCTTCTGCCTTGCTTCCGCATTTAAAGGTGGCGCTTGAATCTTTTGAAATGCCTCCTCACGTGTTATTTGACCCGTGCAGATCAAACTGGAATAATGTGCTTTGCGTTTGTCTATTCCAAATTTCTCGAACAACAAAATGTCTTGATAAAACTTGGTAAATACAGACTCGTCATGCTTGTTGCCATAATTGCGCCATCCCAATTCTTGTGTGATGACATTGATTGCAGATTCTTTGTGATAATCTACAAAATTTAAAATCGGGAAAAGGGTCATTTTATTTTTTCCGAAAAACAGAAATTCGCGAAATGACAAAAACTCAAAAGACTTCAATGGCTTACCCTCTCCAAACTTCTTATAAATATCACGAATGTTCAAGCTATCCATTTTAAAAGGATAGATCCATGTTGGAGGCATTACATTTTCACTTTGAAAGTTGAAGCCTGAAATAAAATAAGGAATCTGAAATCGTTGGGATATTTTCCAAAGTGCCACACCAATCGCATGATCCGTTAGCAATTCCATATCCAAAACAGAGGCCTTTAAAAAAGACCTTTGCAATGCACTAAACTCCTCCCAATCCAAAACATCCGTCACCAAATCAATTTCCAATCGATCCAGAATTTTATCAATATTTCGTACCGCTAACTCAGAGTTCCACCCATTGTCCAAATGAACAGCCAATGGTCGCAAACCATAAACCTTCTTGACCAAATAAGCAACATAGCTACTATCCACTCCACCACTCAACCCAATGATGCAATCGTACTCCTTTCCTTTCCCATCGGTTTTGATTCGATCGAGCCATTGATTCAACTGAGCCATTCGTGACGTTTGATCTTGGAATTCAGAAGAATTCCATCTTGCGATGGACGCCGTGCAGTGATTGCAATGCCCCAAGTCATTGAAAACAATTTCAATGTCCGAACTATCCATTAAACATCTGCTGCAAACTCCCATTTTATGCCATTCTCCGAATAGCGTAAAATTAGCGCAAAAAATGGGTCTTACCTACTTCCATTGCTTTTTGGCGAATCTGCAAAATTTCGCTGTCTGTCAAAGTATACAAGTGTTGAATGATGTATCGAAAATCTTCATAAGTCGGCGTTTCCGGCAACTTAAAACCTCCTGATATTTTTAAAGCTTCAACAACGCCTCCATTTGCCGCTCCTATTATTGGAATTCCGCAAATCAAGGCTTCTTGCATACTCACAGGAAAGCCTCCCTCTGATTTGCTCAAACTTAAAAATGCAAATGGTTGATTGTCCTGCAACCAATGCAGCACGGCGTGCTGATTCATCCATGCATGTCCCTTTGCAATACAAGTCGATTGAATGTGCTTTTCAATCTCCACAGTGGATGCACCCAAATGATGCCAAATGATCTCTCTGTTCGGGTTTTCAATATTCCAACGACCAATCCATTCATTCACCAAATGCAATTGCTTGATGGGATTGAGTCCAGAACATGTGACCAAGTGCATTGGATTTAGTTTGGGTATGGACACTTTGCTTGACCAATCTTTGGGAATGACAACTCCGATATATTGTATACTCAATTTCGTCTGAATGTTTGGATGACGATTCATAAAAAAGGCCTTGGACACAGAAGACGCAAAAACAATTTCATCCAATTTCCGATAGGTCTTTGCTTCAAAAGGAATCACTCCACCTTGTCTTTCGGGATACAAATCATCACCGTGAACCCTGGTCCAACGACGTCCTTTAAAACTGGATAAATTCACCATCGCGGCAGTTACGTATGTATTCCAGAATGTATACAAATCAACATTTCGAGACAAGCCGCTCAAATACCGATGAGATAAATTCATTCGAAGAGCAAAAAAAAGTGCATTGTAACACAACTTTAATTTACCAGATGCCTTCGAAAATAAAATTTGAAAACAAATGAGAATCCAGTTCAACAAGAATTGAAAAGAGACAAAATTAATCAATCGATTGCGGTGCTCGAAAGCGGATGCAAGTCGATTGTCCACTGACATTTGAGGTCCCAATTCAAATGTCATTACTCCTTTCATTTGCGCCGGAACAAAAATGATCTGTTGATAACTATCGCTCAATCTGGATAACTCAGGCAAAATAAAATTGACTTCTTGAGCCGAGTCATAGGGGAATGAAATTGTAAAAAGATACAACTTCCGATAATCCGATTCGTTTACTTTCTTCATGGTGCCTGATTGGGCCACATCAACTTGGTTCTTTTTGTCAATCGCAATATCCATCGCAGATATACCAACAACAATCCACTCAACAAGAAATAATTCACAATCAACACCCGATGAAAATCCCAATTGAGTTGCTTACCCATAAACACAATCAACAAAGGCAAAACGTTCCCAATGAGTGTAAAGAGAACATAATTTTTTTGATGCCCCGTCACATTGGGAATGGAAGAAATGGGAGAACTGATCAGCTTGAGCATGAGCCAAAGCGACATAATTTGAGCAATCTCACCGCTCTCCCACCAATTATCGCCAAAGAAAAAATCAAATATCCACGGACCAAAAATCACCACGGGTATGTATATAACCAGAGCAACAGCCAATAATATCTTGATCAACTTGATGGTGTCAGAATATATCTCTTGCTCATTAGCAAATTTCTTACTGATATCTTGAAAATACACTTGACCCAATGATGCTCCTATGACTTGCAATGGCTTTTGCAACAATGCCAATGTAAATGTGTACATACCCAATTTGGCATTGCCATACAACGCCGAGATAACCAATAACAGCAAGGACTCTTGAAAAGTATCCATCAATCCTTGGATCATGGTGTACTTGGGAAACTTATGGTAGCGCTTAGCATTATCCTTTATCCGATCCCACGTAATCAAACGAAAAGAGCGAAACAAATCCTTTACCCTTCCTTTGATCAAAATCGATATCGACGCCACAATTCCTAGCAATGTTCCAACCACCAAACCTGTGGACACAAAAGACAATTTACCCAAAACAATTTTGGTAACCGATTGAGAAACACTTTGAAAAAATTGTCGGTAAGCAATTGTTTTGTATTGTCCCAAACGAGTTACCCAATGACTCAATATGGAATAAACCGCGTAGACAACTATTGCCAGCGGAATCCACTCCCAAAACTTGGATTGAGACTCCATATGAAACCATCCAAATACCACATCGTGATAGAAAAAAAGTAAAATACCAATAAAAATACTCGAAACAAAAGCAAGCATCGTCGATAAAATGACCAACGCCAAAGAATCAATATTACGCTTGGGAAGCATGATCGCACCTTCATATTGAAACGTAGACAAAATCGTGAAAAATCCAACTACAGAGAAAAATACACTGGCCGCACCAAAATCCTCAGGAGCGTATATTCGAGAAAGAATAGGCGTTGTAAAAATCACTACTATTTGACTCAGAACACTACCGGACAACACCATGTAGAAATTCTTGAAAAAAGCAGATTTAAAGTGAGACAACCAACTTTCCCTCATTCTTATTTTTTGAAGAAATAGTTAAATAGCCCCATCCAATTTCGCTTGATTTTCTTCCAACGTTTCTTCCACGCCGGATCGTTTTTATCTTCCTCCCCATAACCATATCCATACCCGTAGCCATAGCCATAGCCATAACCATAGCTATAGCCATAGCCATAAACAAAACCAAATCCGCGCTTTTTGATTCCATTGAACACCACTGCAGCAGGATAAAAACTTGAATTCTCATCAACCTCACCAACTACACGCAAGACTGCATCTTTTGGGGAATGGTCATGTCGAATCAAAAACAATGAGACGTCTGCTAAATGTGATATAATTTCTGCATCAGGCACCAATCCGAGTGGCGGTGTGTCGATGATAATGATATCAAATTCATTTCTTGCCTCTTCAATGAATTTGTCAAACATTCCCGTATTCAGCAATTCAGCTGGATTTGGCGGAACTGGGCCAGAAGGAAGAATATATAAGTTGGGGATTTCTCCTGTTTGCAATGCGTCTCTCCAATCCAACTTGTTGATCAAGTAATTGGACAATCCCACCTTGGCCGAAACCTTGAATATTTTATGAATAATCCCCTTGCGCAAGTCCACCCCGACTACCAAAGTGCGCTTGCCCATGATGGCAAAACTCTGGGCCAAATTGGCTGATAAAAATGATTTTCCTTCTCCCGATATACTGGAAGAAATGAGAACTACTTTCTTACTGTCATCATTCAAATAATAACCCAATTTCGTTCTTACTGCGCGAATTGAATCGGCAATGAAAGATCGATTTTTTTCCATTCGAATCAATCCCGATTCATCATTGTCCAAGACAATTTCTCCAATGATGGGCAACTTGGTTCTTGCCTCAATGTCCGATCTAAATTGTATCGTTGTATTCAATTGCTCCTTCATCAAAACAACGACAAAAGGAACAACTATCGACAACAATGCCGCAATACTATAAATCAACTTTTTCTTCGGACTAACCGGATTGTAATTGGCCTGCGACTTTTGAATAATACGCAAATCACTAACGGTTGAAGCTACTGAAATCGCTGCTTCCTCTCGCTTCTCTAATAAGAAACTATAAATGGCATTTTTAATGGACTGTTGACGACTAATATCCAACAACATTCTTTCTTTTTGTGGCAAACTGCCCAAAGCCGCTAATTGATTTTGAATGTCCCGCTCTTGACTATTGATACCAATATTGATGGATTTGCGAATCTCACGAACATTGGCCAAAATGCTTTTCTTCAATACGTCTATCTCTCCTGCCAAGATTTGAAGCATGTCATCATTGGGCAAGAATTGCATTTTACGCTTGTTGTACTCCTCTTCCTTTGCATACAATTTGGGCAGTAAAATCTGTAATAGATCATTATCAATTCCCATCATGGAAGGTGCAAGACCGACAGCGTTTTCATTGCTTTTGATATAACGATCCACTTCGTCCAAGACAGCCAATTGAATTTTCAATTGCGCCAAATTGATGTCTTTACTTTTTAATCCTTCCCAGTAAAATTGATTTTGTGCCTGTAAGTCAACTACATTTTCGCGTTGCTTGAAATGTTCGATGTTTCTCTCCACACTATCCAACTCTGAGGAGACGACCAACAAACGCTGCTCGATAAAATTAAGCGTATACTCGGCCATTTTACGCTTGTCTTCAATGCTAGCCTGGCCGTATTCGTTGATGATCGCATTCAACAAATCATTTCCTCTGGAAGGATTTTCTGTTTGCAAAAACAACTGAATAACACTGTTGTTCTTTCCTACGGGACTAACGGTTAAAGAATTTCGGATGCGCGCTATCTCGTCAGACAATGAGGAAATAGAAATGGTATAATCATAAATATCCCACTGTCTCAATTGCGGCTCCTCCAAAAACAAATAGAATGAACCCACACCCGGTACCTGAAGCACAGAGCCATCTTTCAAGGGATAGATGTTTCCAGCCAAATGAATCAAAGAGGAATCAACGCTATATCGCATCGCAATTTCCGCTACTGATTCAATCGAGTCTGCTTTCAAAGGCATGAGACGTACTGGAAAATGAAAATCCACCACTTCTTCATTGATCGATTTATGTCTCGAAATTCTGACTTGGGAACCCGTGCTCAAAATCGCCTTTTCGATAATCTCAGGAGACTGAATAATCTCAATTTCATTTTCCAGTTTTAATCCAGAATTAATCAAATTCAAATCATTCAACAAATCTTGACCATTCATGGGACGACTGGAATCATCTTTGATCAAAACTTTGCTGTTCACCTCAAAAGTTCTGGGTGTGTAGCGCAAATAGGCGTAGGCCGCCGAGAAGCAAACCGTGAAACTAATCGCAAAATAAACCCAGTAAATGAGCAATATTTTGCGGAAATATGTGAATACATTGAACTGACGATCTAATGCATAGTTTTCTTTGAACTCATACGTTTCTATCGCCATCTTACTTCAAGAATAAAGTCAATAATAAAACAAATAACGTAGTTCCTGAGGTAATCGCAGGCCATGTTTGGTAAAAACTACTACTCACTTTCAATTTGGTTGGATTGGGCTCTACGTATATCACATCACCCGATTGCAAGTGAAAAAATGGTGATTTAATAATATCCGAAGAAGTCAAATCCAATCTAGCCAATTGGCACTTGTCTCCAACATTGCGCATGACTATCACCGAATTCCTTTTTCCAAACATGGTCAAGTCACCTGCAAGTCCAACAGCTTGAAAAATATTGATGTCTTGAAAAGTAACATTGAATGTTCCAGGACTCTGCACTTCCCCCAAAACCGAGACCCTAAAGTTGAGATAGCGGATGTGCACAATTGGATCCTTGACATATTCTCTGAGCTTTCCTTCCAATGTTGACTTGGATTCGCTGAAAGTTAACCCTTCAATTTTCACTTTTCCAATTTTGGGCAAATTGATTTCGCCGCTGGCATCGACAATAAAACCCAACAATGGATTGGTATTGGTACCGCCACCATTCATGTTATTGGATTGCTGTGTCGAAGAGAAGTTGGGTAAATTAAAAACAACCACAGACTCCAGATTGGAACTAGAAATAAAGATGCTCAACTGATCTCCAATTTTCACCTTTGGGTCCTGAAATTCTTTTAAAACCGAGATCTCTTGACTGCCAGAGCCATTCAAGTAATACACGTCTCTGGGTTGCAAACACCCAGAGCCCATCATGGCAATGAACATCCACATCAACAAATAATAAGATGTCACTTTCCCAAGTCCTGCCTTCCTGATTACCCAATTCATCTCACAAATTTAAAGGTATTATTCTAAAAATCAGCAAAATTGAATGACCGATTTCCCTTCCACCAAAGATGGAAAATTTTAACCCTTCGATTTTAAATATTGCTTTTGAATGAAATTATACAACATTCGAACGCCAACGCCTGTTCCGCCTTTGGTTCTGTATGACTGTGCGGCACCATTCCAAGCTGTTCCAGCAATGTCAATATGAATCCAAGGGTATTTGGTGAAATGTTCCAAGAATTTACCGGCCGACATATGTCCTCCATTTCCCCCTCCCAAATTTTTCATATCAGCAACATCACTTTTCAATTCATCTGCAAACTCAGGCCACAATGGGAATTGAATGGTGCGTTCCCACACCTCATTTCCGGCCTCTTCTAAATTCTTCATCACTTCAACTGAAGCCGTTCCCATGGTTGCAGATGCATACGTTCCGATTGCACGAATAGCCGCGCCTGTAAGGGTAGCCAAATCAATGACCAAGTCTGGATTGTATTTTTGGGCATACACCAAGGCATCCGCCAAAATCAACCTTCCTTCTGCGTCAGTGTTCATTACCTCCACAGTGGTTCCGTCGGAAATGGTCAATACATCTTGAGGAACGATGGCATTCATTCCTGGTCGATTATCGGTGGCAGGAACCAAACCAATGACATGAACGGGGAGTTTGTTTGCTGCTACCGCATACATGGCTCCAACAACTGCTGCTGCCCCACCCATATCGCATTTCATTTCATCCATTGAACCAGGGGTTGGTTTTAAAGACAATCCGCCTGTGTCAAATACAACTCCCTTACCAACCAAAACCAACGGTTTTTTATTCTTGGCCTTAGCAGGCTTGTACTCCATAATTGTAAAGGTGGGGGGATCGATGGAACCTTTATTTACACCCAATAAACCGCCCATTTTCAACGCCTCGATTTGCTTTTTGTGTAATACCTTGACGCTAAATCCAGCTTCTTTACCTGCTTTGATCATCTCTTCAGAAAACTTTTCGGCAGTTAAATAAGAAACAGGTTCGTTGACCAATGTTCTACTCAAATGGGTTGCATTGACCACGGTAAACAACTCGCGCTGTTTGCTTTCTGACAAATGGGTGTCCTGAATAAACAACTGCTTCAATGCAGGTTGCTTGCTCTTGGCGTCTTTGAAGTACTTGGTAAACTTATAATTTCCCAAAGCCATTCCTTCTGCAAATGCATAGGTAATTTCTTCATCTACTCCTTCACTCTTCACGACAACTGATTCCGCTTTGACTGCATTGGCAGTGGCTTGAATTTCATTTCCTGCTGTTCTCCACTTCTCAATTGTTCTGGCGGTTTTATCCTCAGCATCAACGATAAAATAATACTTGGACTTACCTGCGTTCTGTTCCACAACACGATCCTTTCCTGCCTTGGCTTCTTCCTGAATAAAGGCAGCCAACTCTTTGCTCAATCCTTTCAACGCCGCATTATTCTTCTTGTTCCAAAGAACAACTTCAATCTTGGCATCAATGGCCGAATTTTTCTTGGTTTTCATCACTTAAATATTGCTCTTTTAACTAAAGTTCCTTTTTGATTTTTGACACGCAAAACGTAAAGTCCCGCTGCTTGTTGAGGGATCGAAAATAGGTTTTCTCCCTTATTCATCCATGTCTCAGATTGATTCCAAACACTTCTTCCTGTAGCATCCAAAAGTTGAATATCCACCATCTCGGCATTGGGCATGTCCAATTGTAATTTCATTTCTTGCTGACTGGGATTGGGGAATAAAAATGCATTCATCTGTGCATCTAATTCCGAAATGCCAGTGCCTCCTGGGGTGTATACATTGATGTCATCTAAATAAAAATGATTGCCGCCTTTGCCAACAAATTCGAATTTTACTTGGAAATGATCTGTCATGTAATTGAGATTGGTTAAAATGATTGTGTTCTGCATCCACTGATCAGCAGTAGGAACGAAATTCCCATCGGTATCTGGAGCTGTTGGAAGATTAGAAACACCTTGATGTATTTTCAATAATCCCCAGTTGTTTCCGCAATCACTGGAACCTGAAATTCTAAAGCGATCATTGGTGTTCGTTGTTTTCTGCGCAAACGCCCATTTGTAAGAAATAATAATCGAATCTTGACCAGTGAAATCAAAAGGAATAGAGACCAACTCATCACGACCATCCACTATGGTGGTGTTTCCGTTTTGCAACATCAAACTCTTGGTTCCAGAAGCTGAAGCCGCCGATGTCGCAATAAAGCCTTCGTCTCCGTATTGATTGAAAACACCCCATGTTGCATCGTTCGGCCAAGTCTCAAATCCTTCAGAAATCACCTGCATTTGTCCAGGTGCATCAAAAACCTTGATCATGTTGTTTTTCACTTTGATCAATGATCCCGTAGAGTTTGAGACTGTTAAGGTTACATTATACGTACCTGATGTCGTGTAATAATGAACTGGATTCTGATGGATCAATGGATCAACGCCTGAAAGTGTTACTCCATCGCCAAAATTCCAATTCCAGCTGGTAGGTGCGTTGTAACTGTTGTCGTTAAAAACAACTGAATCTCCCACACAAATAATCGTTCTATCTGCATCAAAATCGGCCACGCACAATGCTGGATTGGTAACGCCAGTGGCCGCAAGATTAGAGGCTGTAATCAATTGATTTCGCGATGCAACAGAAGAAGTGATTGCGGCTCTCATTCTATCCGCTTGACCCAATGTGAACATGCGCGAACAATAACTGTATTCCATATAATTCTGCACATTGTCCAAAGGACTTCCACAAGTGGCCCCGTTTAAATTGCACGTTGTCCATCCCATGGTATTCGGCGTATCGGTTACACCATCATCCATATCACAATTGGCGGCAACAGCTGGATCATTGCTATCGCCCCATGTATGCATCAAATTCAACCAATGCCCTGTCTCATGCGTCAATGTTCTGCTGTGCAACGAACTACTCGTTCCAATTGAGCCAACATAATCTGAACGGACCACAATTCCATCGGTTCCTGCTCCCCAATTGCCGGCTACGTTAGGCGGCAAATTAGAATACCCAGCAGCCCCGTTGGCATCTTGTACAATCCAAATATTCAAGTATTTATTTCGCGGCCACATGATCAAGTCTTTTACACCTTGATCACCAACCGAAGTCAAATCACTCACCGTTCTAGTTATTCCCGACGTGCAGTTGCCATCAGGATCTTTCGAAGCCAATTTGAATTCAATTCCGATATCGGCCACCAATTGATCAAACGCATCAACCACTACTGCTGTATCCGGATTCATTTTCCTGAAATCACGATTCAAAATCGACAATCCATCCAATATCTGCTCGTCTGAAATATTCTCTGTACCATAATTGTGCACGACATGAAAAACCACCGGAATGGTGTAAATGGTCATGTTGCTTCCTCTGTCTGCTGCAATTTCTTTGGTGCGATTTTCCAAAAGTCGAGCTGCATCATCGCGCAGTTGACGATCTTGCGGATGGGATAAAAAATACCCGTCCATCTGATGTGCTTGCGCACACGGCTTGACTTGCTGAGCATATTGACTGGTCATCACCAATGCCATCATCGCGCTCAATAAAAATCTTTTTCTCATTTCTTTTTTTGAAGGTCAACAAAAATATCTGAAATATGGGCATCACAAGCCATTTTTTTGGTTAAAAGGGTTGTAAATTCGCCAACCTCACAGAATGAACTATGGATCACATTAGAAATTTTTGCATCATTGCACACATCGACCACGGAAAAAGTACCTTGGCAGATCGCCTGCTTCAAGTTACCAAAACCATTGATGATCGAAAATTAGTGGCCCAAACACTTGATGACATGGACCTTGAGCGTGAAAAAGGAATCACCATCAAAGCCCATGCGATTCAAATGAAACATGAGCACAAAGGAAAAAACTATGTCCTCAATTTGATTGATACACCCGGCCACGTCGACTTTAGCTACGAAGTATCTCGGTCCATTGCCTCATGTGAAGGCGCTTTATTAATCGTGGACTGTACGCAAGGGATTCAAGCGCAAACCATCTCCAACCTATACTTGGCCATGGAGCATGACTTAACGATTATTCCCATCCTCAATAAAATCGACTTGCCCAATGCTGAACCAGAATTGGTGAAAGACCAAGTGGTGGAATTATTGGGCTGTGAGCGTGATGAAATTTTGATTGCCAGTGGAAAAACAGGTCAAGGTGTTGACTTGATTTTAGAGGCCATCTGCGATAGAATTCCTTCTCCTAAAGGTGATGTTGCCGCTCCATTACAGGCCATGATATTTGACTCTGTGTTTAACTCCTTTCGAGGAATTATCGCCTATTATAGAATCCTAAATGGAACCTTGAAAAAAGGAGACAAAGTAAAATTCTTGAGTAATGGCAAGGAATACATCGCGGACGAAATTGGCGTACTGGGTTTGGATTTAATGCCGCGCACTGAAGTAAAAGCGGGTGATGTTGGTTATATTATTTCCGGAATTAAAACCGCCTCAGAAGTAAAAGTTGGAGATACCATCACTACAGTAGCCAATCCTTGCACCGATGCCGTCAAAGGTTTTGAAGATGTAAAACCCATGGTATTCGCAGGTGTTTATCCTGTTGATACCGATGAATATGAAGAGCTTCGCGCCAGCATGGAAAAATTGCAATTGAACGATGCTTCTTTGGTATTCGAGCCCGAAAGCTCTGCAGCATTGGGATTTGGTTTCCGTTGCGGCTTCTTGGGAATGTTGCACATGGAAATTATCCAGGAAAGATTGGAACGTGAGTTCAATATGACTGTGATTACTACTGTTCCCAACGTTAGTTACATCGCCTACATGAAGGACGGAACCAATCATGAAATCCACAACCCTTCTGAATTACCCGATCCGAACAAATTAGAATACGTAGAAGAGCCATACATCAAAGCGCAAGTCATCACAAAATCAGAATATATTGGGTCTGTTATGACATTGTGTATCGAAAAGCGGGGTATGCTTACCAATCAAGTTTACTTGACTTCCGATCGTATCGAACTAACTTTTGAAATGCCGTTGGCAGAAATTGTTTTCGACTTCTATGATCGCCTAAAAACCATCTCAAAGGGTTACGCTTCTTTTGATTACTTCCCCATCGGAATGCAACAATCTGATTTGGTGAAAATGGATATCTTGTTAAACGGAGATCAAGTGGATGCCTTGAGCGCCTTGATTCATAGAGACCATGCATTTGATTTGGGCAAAAAAATCTGTATCAAATTGCGTGAGTTGATCCCAAGACAACAATTTGAAATTGCGCTACAAGCCGCAATTGGAGCCAAAATCATCGCTCGTGAAACAATCAAGGCTTTGAGAAAAGACGTTACTGCCAAATGTTATGGTGGTGATATTTCTCGTAAACGTAAACTTTTAGAGAAACAAAAAGAAGGGAAAAAGAGAATGCGTCAAGTAGGCTCTGTTGAAGTTCCGCAAGAAGCATTTTTGGCCGTGTTGAAATTGAATTCATAATTCTCACAACTTCTTATTTGAACCTAATAAGCCTTCGGAAACGAGGGCTTATCTTTGTTCAATGATTTCGAAACCACATCCACGCAAGTTGTTCTTGCTCGACGCATACGCCCTCATATTCAGAGCCTATTACGCTTTCATTCGCAATCCCAGAATCAACTCCAAAGGATTAAATACCTCCGCGATGTTTGGGATGACCAATGTGTTGTTGGACATCATGAAAAATGAACAGCCTTCCCATTTGGCTGTTGTATTCGATGCCCCCGCGCAGACTCTTCGTGAGATTGATTACGAAGCGTACAAAGCCAATCGCGAAGAGACCCCTGAAGACATCAAACTCAGTGTACCGTTTATCATGGATATCATTCGCGGATTTGGAATTCCCATTTTGATGAAAGAGGGATATGAGGCAGATGATGTCGTTGGAACTTTGGCCAAAATCGCAGAAAAAGAAGGCTTTCAAACCTACATGATGACCAGTGACAAAGATTATGGTCAATTGGTTTCTGAAAATATTTTCGTCTACAAACCAGGTTACCAAGGTGGTCCCGCAGAAATTTTAGGCATTCCAGAAGTACTTCAAAAATTCAATATCGAAAGAATCGATCAAGTGATCGACATTCTGGGAATGATGGGAGACGCGGTAGACAACATTCCAGGAATTCCAGGTGTTGGTGAAAAGACCGCTCAAAAACTTTGCAAAGAATTTGGATCGCTGGAAGGTTTACTCGAAAACACCCACCAACTCAAAGGCAAATTAAAAGAGAACGTAGAAAATTTTAAAGACCAGGCAATTCTCTCCAAAAAATTAGCCACTATCCTACTCGACGCTCCGGTTCCCTTTGATGAAGAAGATCTTAAACTAAAAGAATGGGACAAAGAAAAATTGAAAACCATTTTTGACGAACTGGAATTTAAAACTTTGAGCAAAAGAATCCTCGGAGAAGAGCCATCAGAGCCCGTTCAAGGGGAATTGTTTGCCGTCGAAAGTTTGGAAGAAACAGTAGTAACGGAATACAAAACAATTTTAGATGTCGAACACGAATACCATCTGATCGATTCAGAAGAAGGGTGTATCGATTTAGAGAACATTCTATCCCAACATTCCCATTATTGTTTCGACACAGAAACATCAGACTTGGACGTATTTGAAAGTCGGTTGGTAGGCCTATCCTTTGCGATCAAAGCCAATCAAGCATATTATGTGCATTTGCCTGAAAATAGAGAGACTTGCCTGCAATGGCTCAGTCATTTCCTGCCGATTTTTAATGACCCCAGCAAAACATTGATTGGTCACAATATCAAATTTGACTGGAAATTCATGCGTAGCTACGGTGTTGTAATTCAAAACAAATTATACGACACCATGATTGCCCACTATTTGCTTCATCCTGACAGCAAACATGGCATGGACGACGTGGCTCAAAATCTTTTGCACTACACGCCTATTAGCATCACTGAACTGATTGGAAAGAAAGGAAAGAATCAAGGCAGCATGGCCGATCTCAGTGCAGAAGAAATCAAAGACTACGCTTGTGAAGATGCCGATATCACTTTTCAATTATTTGAAAAAACCTATCCGCAATTAGAAGAGCAAGGACTTCTTTCTTTGTTCAACGACGTTGAGATTCCATTGATTCCTATTCTCGCTGATATGGAATGGGAAGGAGTAAATATCGCAGTTCCTTTTCTCCAAGATTATAGTGCCGTATTAGCGCATGATTTGACTCAACTCGAGCAGCAGATTTTTGAAATTGCGGGCGAAACTTTTAATTTGGATTCGCCCAAGCAATTGGGTCCCATTTTGTTCGAGAAACTAAAAATAACGGATGAAATCAAGAAGACAAAAACAGGCCAATACAGTACCTCAGAAGACGTCCTTTCTAAATATGCGCATGCCCATCCCATTGTAAATCTGATTTTGGATTACCGCGAATTGCGCAAATTAAAATCAACCTACGTCGATGCCATTCCTAGTTTGGTTCATCCCAAAACACATCGCTTGCATACTTCATTTATGCAAACTGTGGCGGCTACAGGAAGATTGAGTTCTAACAATCCCAACATCCAAAATATTCCGATCAGAACCATCAGAGGTAGAGAAATTCGCAAAGCATTTGTACCTCGAAATGAAAACCACACCATTCTTTCTGCGGATTACTCGCAAATTGAATTGAGGGTAATCGCCAGTTTGAGCGAAGACAAGAATATGTGTGAAGCATTTGTTTCTGGAAAAGACATTCACCAAGCCACAGCGGCCAAGGTTTTCAATGTGCCTTTGGAAGAAGTAACCAAAGAAATGAGAAGCAAGGCCAAAGCAGTCAACTTCGGAATCATATACGGACAAGGAGCCTTTGGACTTGCGCAAAATTTGGGAATCAGCAGAACCGAAGCCAAAGAAATTATCGACTCCTATTTCAAACAATTTTCAACACTAAAAAATTTCCAAGCAGACCAAATTGAATTGGCCAAAGAGAAGGGATTTGTTGAAACCATTTTACATCGAAAAAGACATCTTGCCGATATCAATAGTCGCAATGCCATCGTACGCGGTTTTGCAGAACGAAATGCCATCAATGCACCCATTCAAGGTTCAGCTGCTGACATCATCAAAGTGGCTATGATTCATATCTACCAAGCGTTTCAGAAAGAAGGAATTCAATCCAAAATGATTCTTCAAGTACATGACGAATTGGTATTTGATGTGCGCAAAGACGAACAAGAAAAAGTGGTTTCGATTGTACAAGACTGCATGCAAAACGCAGTGCAATTGAATGTACCGCTGGTAGCAGAATATGGTCTTGGCGACAATTGGTTGGTAGCCCACTAAGGCAATTCAACAAATTGTTGGTAAATCGTTTTTTCTATTTCCACTTACTCTCTTTACTTTGCTTGATAGAGTAAAGTATTATGAACGTATTGGTATTGGGATCCGGCGGAAGAGAAAACGCCATTTGTTGGAAAATTTCACAAAGCTCTTTATTGAGAAGCTTATTCATTGCCCCTGGCAATGGAGGTACAGCGCGTTTCGGCGAAAATGTCAACATTGACAATTTGGATTTCAAGGCCGTCAAAAAATTCGTGCTCGAAAAAAACATCAACATGGTTGTTGTTGGACCTGAAACTCCTTTGGTGGAAGGTATCGTCGACTTTTTTGAACAGGACAAACAACTTCAAAATGTAGCCATCATTGGACCTAATAAAACATGCGCTCAATTAGAAGGAAGTAAAAAGTTTGCCAAAGAATTCATGATCCGTCATGGCATTCCAACCGCCAAATACGCTTCATTTGGAAGTGATCAAATCAAAGAAGCGCAAGCCTTTATTGATACCCTTAAAAAAACCATTGTTTTAAAAGCGGACGGTTTGGCCAGCGGCAAAGGAGTTCTCATTCTTGACGATCCCAAAAAAGCCAAAGAAGAAGTCAAAGCCATGCTCAACGGAAAAGCTTTTGGAGATGCCGGAAAAACAGTTGTCATTGAAGAGTTTTTAAAAGGGATAGAATGTTCTGCATTCATCATCACCGATGGACAATCGTACAAGATCTTACCAGAAGCCAAAGATTATAAGAGAATCGGAGAGGGCGATACAGGGCTGAACACAGGAGGTATGGGTGCCATTTCACCTGTTCCGTTTTGCACTCCTGAATTTTTAGATAAAATCGAAACACAGGTCATCATTCCCACCATGAAGGGACTGCATGCCGACAAATTGAAATACAAAGGGTTTATTTTCTTCGGTATCATGAAAGTGGGCAATGAGCCTTATGTCATAGAATACAACTGCCGATTGGGCGACCCTGAAACAGAAGCCATCTTACCGCGAATGAAATCAGACTTGCTCAACCTATTCGAAGGTGTCGCAACGGAAACATTAGGAGAATACGACATGCACATGGATGAACGCTCTGCCGCATGCGTGATGATGGTATCAGAAGGTTATCCGGGAGATTTTGAGAAAGGAAAGGAAATCAAAGGAGTGGAGGAAATTCAGGATAGCCTCGTATTTCACGCTGGTACAAAACTCAGTGGTAAAGATCAAAAATTGGTCACCAATGGTGGGCGAGTGATGGCCATCACCTCATTGGCTTTCCGATTGGAAGATGCCATTTTTCAAAGTATGAAAAGTGCCAATAGCATCAAATACAGTGGAAAGTATTTCAGGAAAGATATTGGTGAGGATTTGATGAAATTTACCACCAAATAATTACACGATATCTTCCATTCTGCCAATGATGTCAAATCCGACATCCTTTAGCACCAGATCCTTTCGGACATTTAATACATCTGAATGTACCATTTCAGCTATCATGTTATCCAAAGATATTTTGGGTTCCCAACCCAATACTTGCTTGGCCTTGGTTGCATCACCAATGAGCAATTCCACTTCGGTTGGTCTGAAATAATAGGGGTCAATCATGACCAGTGTGTCCCCCGTTTTACAAGGCGCTTCATCCTTACCGGATATCTTTTGAAACAATGACATATCCAAATGTGCCACTCGTCCAACTTCATCAACACCCTGCCCTGTAAATTCCAATTGAATCCCCACTTCCGAAAAGGCTTTTAATACAAAATCGCGCACCTTGGTTGTTTTGCCCGTAGCGATGACATAATCGTCTGCATGATCTTGTTGCAATATCAAATACATCGCCTCCACATAATCCTTCGCATGACCCCAATCTCGCTGAGCATCTAAGTTTCCGAGTGATAAAACTTTTTGCAATCCCAATGATATATTGGCAACTGCTCTGGTAATTTTTCGGGTTACAAATGTCTCTCCGCGAAGTGGCGATTCGTGATTGAAAAGAATTCCATTGCTGGCATGCATTTGATAAGCTTCTCGATAATTCACCGTAATCCAATAGGCATACATCTTGGCTACTGCGTATGGTGAACGAGGATAAAACGGAGTTCGTTCGCTTTGAGGTACCTCTTGCACCAATCCGTACAACTCAGAAGTTGAGGCTTGATAAATTCGTGTTTTGTCTTTTAGACCCAGCATCTTGACAGCCTCTAATATGCGCAACATCCCCAACCCATCTGCATTCCCGGTATACTCCGGCATATCAAAACTAACTTTGACATGCGACATGGCCGCAAGATTATAAATTTCATCGGGCTGGATTTCTTGGATATAGCGAATGATGTTACTGCTATCCGTTAAATCACCGTAGAAATAATGGAAACGAGCATCTTCTTCTTGTCTATCCTTGGCAAACAATCCGTCTATACGAGCGGTATTGAATATGGATGAGCGACGTTTCATTCCCCAAACTTCATACCCTTTCTCCAACAAAAATTCCGCTAAGTAGGCGCCGTCCTGCCCCGTAATACCTGTGATCAATGCCTTTTTCATGTTCGCTATATTTTATTCAATCCAATGAACCCGTTATAAAACAAAAAATCACGAATATCACCTAGTAAAGTGGAATATTCGTGATGAATCAAGCTAGGCTTGCGTATCAAAGGCTTTCGCCCAAAAGGAGATTAAACAATCGTCCCGTCTTTCTTGGCTTTGGCTGTAAAATCTTTTTGCATTTTCAACCACAATCCCAATCCAACAAATCCTCCGATGATACACAAGATGTTCATAGGTGACAATGATGGAACCAAAATGTGTTTGAATAACCATTGTGCAATATCCACGATAGGAGCTAAAATCGATTGTAAGTTCATCTCTATTGATTTTTAGCAAAAATAAGAAACATTGATAAAAAACAAACGAATAGTTCTCATTTTTGCAATGTGATTTTAAGAACGCTTACCCAAAACTCAGGATTTTTGATTGGATTGTATCCCATCACAGCTGCGGCAATGATTTTTTGTGGGTGGGGTGAAATCGCTTATCAATGGAATTTGATCAATCCCAACCACGCTTGGGATCAATCGTGGCCTTTTGTCTTTTGGGGATTGATAGTCTTCAATTCCATGATGATCAACACCATTTACAACGACAACGAATTGTTTGCTCAACCGTCCTATTTGATGGGCTGGGTCTACAGTTTTTTCGCCTCTATTGCTTTGGTACATTTTCCTCAATTGGAATTTTGGTTGGCTCAATCAGCTTGTATCCTGGCCTTCGTTTTTGCTTTTAAAGTTTTCCGTCAGAAACGCGCGCACCACTTAATACTGTTGTCCGGACTTTCATCAGGACTTGCTTTTTTATTGGATATCCACACTTTTATTTATCCGATTGTATTCCTTGTGGCTTTCAACTTATCTCGTCCATTCTCTCTGCGTGAGTTCGGGCTACTCTGTGTGGGCTTTGTTTTGCCCAGCGCCTATTATTGGGCCTTTTTGTTCCAATACAATTTAGTAGATCAATGGAATTTTTCGTTGCACCAAACCTTGCCTTCAGGCAATTCCCTTTTGAATCAATGGCAATTTTGGGTCTGGACTCTGGCCGTTCTATTGGGACTTTGGGGATTGATGCAAAAAGATGATCGCCAAACCAACAAAACCCAGCACAGTAAAAATTTGATTCTTATTTTGGTACTGCTCTCGTCCATTTATTTCATCATCATTTCGGTATTTTTTCATCCCAATTTTGTTTTACTCCCCTTCTTGCCATGGATTTTATTGGTAGGTCACTATTGGACACACTACCGAACCAGCCTGCTTGCACCTTTCATTTTTTACATCTTGATGATTTTTTCCATTTCCAGTTATTTCCACTGGATTTGAAGTCGATTTTTTATTGAATCAATTGTACTTTTGCCAAAAACAATCTTATGAAATTTGGTGTTGTCGTTTTTCCAGGAAGCAATTGTGACGAAGACTTGGTCTACACTTTGGGCGAAGTATTGCAACAAAATGTCACCAAACTTTGGCACAAGGATACTGATTTACTGGGTTGTGATTTCATCATGGTTCCAGGTGGATTTTCTTACGGTGATTATTTGCGCAGCGGCGCTATTGCTCGTTTTTCACCGATCATGAACGAGGTAATTGCGCATGCCAACCGAGGTGGATATGTGATGGGTATTTGCAATGGTTTTCAAATTCTAACTGAGGCCAAATTGCTTCCAGGTGCATTGCTGCACAATGTATCTAGAAAGTTCATTTGCAAAAATGTCCATTTAAAGGCGGATAATAATACCAACATATTAACGCAAGACCTTTCCCTGACAACTGCTTACAAAGTACCTATTGCACATGGCGAGGGGAACTTTTTTGCAAGTGCTGACGAAATCAAAAAAATTGAGGACAATGGTCAAGTGCTTTTCCGTTATTGCGATGAGGCGGGTAATGTGACTCCTGAAAGCAATCCCAATGGCGCTCTGAACAACATCGCTGGTGTTTGCAATGCACAGAAAAATGTTTTCGGAATGATGCCACATCCGGAAAGAGCTTCTGATTTTGAATTGACCAACACCGATGGTCGCTTGATATTTGAGTCTTTGCTTTCG
>CANFLZ010000024.1 GCA_947448135.1 Flavobacteriales bacterium | reverse complement strand
ATGCCAATTTTTTGGAATGGAATACGGACCATCGTTTTGATGCCATTGTGTGCAATCCTCCCTTTTACCAAGATGCGATATCGTCTTCCATTGAGAAAAGAAATTGGGCCAGGCAAGAGAAGTTTCTTCCTCCCGAATTGTTTTTGGAGTGCTGCCGCAACCACCTCACCACCAACGGCAGATTGGCCGTTGTCATCCCCGTAGAGCGCATCCACCATTGGAGGGCCGAGGCCGAGCGATTGCAATTTTTCTTGAATCGGCAATGTGCCATCAAAGGACATTCGGAGGCCGCAATATCCCGATATCTGCTGGAGTGGACATTTCAAGAAACGGCGTGTGAAGAAACGGAATTGATATTAGAGCAAAGTAGAGGCGTAAAGTCCACGGAATATTTGAAGTGGGTAGAAGCTTTTTATTTGTAGGATTTTGATTCCAATCAACTCACGCATGCCTGCTTTGAATGAAAAGGTTGCTTTGTAAAACAATTTGTCTATATTTGATAGAAAGTTGCTTTTAAAACAAAAATGAACCCCTTGAAAAATCCCATCCATTTCAATTGCACCAGCCTAAGCGACTACTCACCGTTTGGGGTTGAGCTAGCAAGCAGAACATGGAGCATTGAAGAGTATCGGAATGGGTTCCAGAAGCAAGAGAAGGACAAAGAGCTCTGGGAAGGAGCTATGTATTACAAATACCGCGTTGAAGACCCACGACTAGGAAGGTTCTTCAGTGTTGATCCATTTTACGCGAAATACCCTTACAACTCGCACTATGCGTTTAGTGAGAATAAGTTGATCAATGGCGTTGAGTTAGAGGGACTAGAGTATGTATCCATTTATAATTATGCATTTGCACCATTTGGTGATTTTGGCGGTGGCTATCACGGAGATGGAGAAAATAGAAGATTTGGAGATAAAGTAAATCCAGTAGCGAAGTTGTCAGAGAATTTTAGAATTGGTTCAGAGGTGCAAATTAATTTGGTAACATCAGAAATCATGTTTAATCAAGCTTTTGGGGCATACTCTCATTGGTCAGGAGACGCAGATTATTCGGCTGCTAAATTCGAGAATTTCAATAGCGAGAAAAATAGTTTGAATTATCATTATTCAGGTGGTAATGCAGAGCCATTTTGGCCGTTAAATGAAATGGCAATGGAAATTGGTTTGAATTGAAAGATTGGAATAAAATATTTACAGATTTGGACCCCAAGGGTCAAAATGTAGGTACAAATATCAAGTATGATGAAATACAGTTGGATTACGACCCTGATTAGTATTATTGCGCTTTCTTCTTTGCTTTTTAGTTGCACGAATAAAGAGCTTTTTAATGAGTATGTTTTTTCTGATACCAACCCCGATTGGTGTGTTATTGTTAATGGATGTAAATGTGGGGGGGATTTTGTTGAAGGGGATCGGAGAAAATTTGTTTTTCCCGAAAGCGGGATACTCTTGGCGAATATTGACGATTTTAAGATAACTGAAAAGGATATTTTTTTAATAGGACAGGCACCATTTGACCCTAATTCAATAGACCCAGAATCATACAAGTTGTGTTATTATTCAGCATCCCTAAATTTGGGTTATAATTCGGAATATTTTTCTGAAAAGTTTGGCATTCCTTCTTTAGGAAAAGATGTAAATGCTTTTCAAGAATTTGATTTCTATATTTTTTGGGTAGGAAAGTCCTGTGACAAAGAAGTTGAAACTAGAAATGAACTATTTCAAAATATTTATCTCTATTTATTAAAAAACAAAGTAATCTCAATTAAGACAAATTGATAATGAATCATAAAGGCAATGGATAAAAGCTTAGAGATTGCAGTAATAGAGTACAGGCTCATCGAGAGAAACATATACGGCAGTGCTCAGGTGGGTATCTGCAAAGACACAGTTGATTTAAATATTACAAGCTCAGCCGGCGCATTAACGCAGGCGACATATTACCACGCCAGGCAGCTCAATCACCGACAATACAGCCTCAGCAATCACCTGGGCAACGTGCTAACGACCATTGGCGACGGCAAAGCTCCCGTTGACAGCAACAGCGACGGGGTGATTGATTCCTTCACGGCCTACATCATCAGCGTCAGCGACTACTCACCGTTCGGGGTTGAGTTGGCAGGTAGAACTTGGAGTGTTGAGGAGTATCGGAATGGGTTCCAGAGGCAGGAGAGTGATAAAGAACTCTGGGAAGGGGCGATGAATTACAAATACCGCGTTGAAGATCCACGACTGGGAAGGTTCTTCAGTGTGGATCCGCTTTACGCGAAATACCCTTACAATTCGAATTATGCGTTTAGTGAGAATAGGGTGTCGGATAAAATTGAATGGGAAGGACTTGAATCAGTTGAGTATTGGCGTGGAGGAGCAAAACCTGTTGTAGTTCAGTGGAATAAATTAGGATATAAAGAAAAGGAAGATTTTTTGAGAAGGTATGATATTGAAGGAGTATTTGGAAGTGATTATTTACCAACAGATAAGGAGTTCATTCAAGGAAATACTCAGGAAGTTTGGCGAATATATGAATTGAACGTAGACGGTGTTATTGGTCATAGTATGAGTCAATATAAAAATAAAGAGGATGCAAGAATTGGGAAAACTAAAGCGAAATATAATTTGTCAGGAATGATATTCTTAACGGCTAATATGTCTTCTTCATTGGATGGGTCACATGATTGTGTCAACATGGGAGGGGAATTGGGAGGTGAAGAAGGTTTAAAGTTGTTTGCTGAAGGTATGGGGCATACAGGGAATTTTCTAAGTTTGTTTCCATTGACAAAATCAACTGGAACTATATTAAGCTTAGGAAGCTTCGCAATAAATCAGGGTCTAGATTATAAAAATTTATCAATGCAAGACGCACATCTAAATTTTGGAATACGGTTAGTAAAAACAGGAGTCGGTTTAGGTGTAGCGCATATAACACCTATGGAAAAATTTAAAAATATTGGACTAGGCAGAGCCTATAAGTTTGGCACTGATACTTTTTTGGATAAATTGGAAAATCAACTTACGAACCCTGCGGTTGAGAAAAAAAAGTAAATTAAGAATATGATCGATAATTTTTTTACATCCCCATTTTTTGGATTAGTTATGGTCATTTTGGGTGTTTTGCTTTTGATATTTATGTGGAAAGAGGACCCGAATAAATATGATCCGGAAGATCCTTTTCAGGCTTATCTGAATGGCTGGGGAATGGCAATATTTCTCATTGTATTCGGGTTTGTTGATGTTTACTTGAGTTTTTTCAAATGAAATCGGCTGAAGCTGAACTGTAAATTCTGTTCTATGAAACTTTTCACAAACATATTTGTAAAAGCTATTACAAAGCAAAATCTCATCGCAGCGATTTTTATTTTACCTGGACTTTCTCTATTATTCTATTACGGGCATGTATTCATGCTAATAATGATTGTTTCGATGATCATTTATTTTAAAATTCCAGACACAAAATTTTTCTTGTTCTTTAAGAATATGTTAGGATTGAATATGCTTTTTATTTTTCTACTTGTAATTATTTTATATTATACACAGATGTTATTCCCAGACGTTATGAATCTCAATCAAAGTCAAGTTGATTTTTTGAATTTGTATGGAGGGCATTTTTCGGGAGGAATGTTATATAGAACTTTAATAAATGGAACAGTTGCATATTATCTTATTAATGGCGTTTTGTATTTAGCAACAATGACAAGTAAAAGAATATTTGTATACGCAATAATCACTAGTGTCTTGGTTGTTTTTTCTTTTCTAAAATGGTACGTATGAATTTTTAAAAGAACTTGATTTGTCAAACCATTAAATGAATGACGTTAACCTTTGTTCTGTGCCTATTAATTATAATTCAAAAAATCTCACGATGTTTTAGTTTCAGTTATGTGCTAATGTCATGGAGAAACAGGAATTATGATTAAATGGATTTAAATTATTGCGACAAAATATTAGTTCAATCAATTTCAGATCCCGTTGCTTTGTAAAACAATTTGTCTATATTTGATAATAATACTTTAAGATAACCAACAGCACAGGAGACTTGTTAAGCAACCGATTGTATAGCGTAGATGATGCGGTAACGAATGCTTCGTTATCGGCAACGGATATGGAGGACATGCCGCTGTATAATAATACAACGCCCAATGCGAGTAACAATTACCAGTACACGCAGATCGGTGAGTTGAAAACAGACAAGCAAGAGGAGATTGAAGAGATCGTATGGCGGGTGGACAGTAAGATAGCAGAGATAACACGCACCGGTGGTTCAACGAAGAAGAACTTGAAGTTTGAGTACGACGCCATGGGCAACAGAGTGGCCAAGCACGTGTATGCGGGCAGTGTTTTAGAGACGAGCACGTATTACGTCCGCGATGCGCAGGGCAATGTCATGGGGGTTTATGAGCACAAGATGGACGCAGAGAATGCGGTGTTGGAGTACAAGCTCATCGAGAGAAACATTTACGGCAGTGCGCAGGTGGGCATCTGCAAAGACACAGTTGATTTAAATATTACGAACTCAGCGGGAGCGTTAACGCAGGCGACGAATTACCACGCCAGGCAGCTCAATCACCGACAATACAGCCTCAGCAATCACCTGGGCAACGTGCTAACGACCATTGGCGACGGCAAGGCACCCGTTGACAGCAACAGCGACGGGGTAATCGACTACTTTGCAGCTTACATCATCAGCGTCAGCGATTACAGTCCGTTTGGGGTTGAGTTGGCAGGTAGAACTTGGAGTGTTGAGGAGTATCGGAATGGGTTCCAGAAGCAGGAAATGGACAAAGAGCTCTGGGACGGCGCCATGTACTACAAATATCGCGTTGAAGATCCCCGTTTAGGAAGGTTCTTCAGTGTTGATCCACTTTACGCTAAATACCCTTACAATTCGAACTATGCGTTTAGTGAAAATGTAGTAATAAATGCAGTAGAACTGGAGGGTTCTGAATCAGTCATTACTATTGTGATAGATAGTCCCCAAAACGTAGCAGTTGCAACAATCTATCAAAAAAATGGAAATATTTATGGATTTGGAAACGGAATATTATTGGTACATGGAACCCAAAGTGAATCAGGCGAATTAAAAATAGACGGACATATATATACTCCAGAAATGATAATTACGCATAAACCGGTACTACAAAAGAATGACTATAATTGTATTTGGAATTGGATATGTGATTTGGCAGAAAAAATTGATAGAAATTTAAATGGAGGTATTCCAATGACATCAGAAGATGCAAGAGAAGATGGCATAAAACAAGCTGAAACTGCTGAAGATAATATTGAAATTTCATTAATGACAGCAGCATTGGGAGGAATGACTTTGGAAAGTGGGAAATTTAATCAAATATCACAATTGCTAATAGAAGATCCAAAATTGATGAAAAATACGGAAGGTATGGTTGAATTAATCAAATATATCTCAGAGGCAAATGGTATAGGTCAAAATATGGAAAATTCGGCACATGAAATGATGGTTGAGATAGATAGATTTAAAGATCAAGATAACTACAACGAGACATTTTCACACAAGGCGGAATTAAAAAAAACAATATCAATTAAAGAAACTGATGATTATAGGATATACAAATTGGATGGAGCACTCCATATAGGGGATAGAACATATTATAAAGGTGATACCTTACCTACGGATAAATGAGAATTTTAATTGTAAAATAATACAATGAAAATAATTTGTGCCATTTTGTGGCTTATGTTGGTGGTATCTTGCGACAGTTTTAAACCACATCAGCCCAATCCGTATTTTGAAAGTCTTAAAAAGTCCAATAAAATAGATACCATACGGTTTGATAATGGTAAAAAAGCAATCATTTGCTATTTCGATAGTAAAAAAAGAGCGGAAGGATTGGCAAGGATATTTTGCGGAAATGGGGATGAAATTCAGAAATGTTATTTTAAAGAAGATTTTCCTTGTTACAGACCTGATATTTTATCAGATTTCAAAGAAATGGAATACACTATTGATAGTGGTAGTTCTCAGATTTTAACTGTTGGAGACACTTTCGAATTGAAGTTTACCCATAATGATCTGTTTCCTTATGGTGTTACCTTTAAAGTAGGGAATGGAATGTATACAACAGGTTATGACTCATCTTGGGCATTATCTATAATACCCACAGGAGGTGATTGTTATGTTAGTGCCTATACTCGCATTGGTCGTCATGAAATGGTACCATTTTTTGATCATGTATTTAAAACTAGATCCAAATCCAAATCAAGCCATGAAAATTGAGTTGTTTTTAAAATTGGCAGTTTTTTCTATCAGTATTGCTGGTTGTCAATTGAATTTTAGCCACAAAACAACCTATGAGAATTCATCGGATGGATTTAGGATTATTACCCATGAAAAGGGAGATACTAACCTTGTCGAGGAATACTATCTGGACAGTTCTTTGAGAAGTTTGGGAATTGAGATTCACAACAAACGAGAAGGACGCTGGATTGAGTTTTATCCCAATGGGGATACAATTTGGGACGGGTATTACAGTGAAGGAAACAGAGTTTATCCTTCGGATTTCTATATAGAAAGCTCAGAGGTTGAACTGATTTGGTATTTGAACCCTCGATATATATGGGCCCCAAGAGATACCTTGAAATTTAATTTAAGGAATAAAAATGTTCATCCCGACGAAATTGTATTTTATTCAATATACAATTGCAAGATTCAGCATATGGATCCTCAATTTAATGATGGATTTACTTTTAGAATGATAGTAGGAGAAAGACAAGATTCCATTGCATTCTTTGCGGAAGCAAAAGTATTCCAGTACTTGCCCATCAAGCATTTCCACATGAAATTCCGAAATGGGATATAAAATGCTAAAATATAGTTTAACTCATGTGAGCTTCTTACATTTATCATTTCTACGTCCTTATTACCCCGTTGATTTGTAAAACAATTTGTATATATTTGATGATAGTACTTTAAGATAACCAACAGCACAGGAGACTTGTTAAGCAACCGATTGTATAGCTCAGATGATGCGGAAACGAATGCTACGTTATCGTCAGGCAGTGTGCTTGAGTCGAGCACGTATTACGTCCGCGATGCGCAGGGCAATGTCATGTGGGTTTATGAGCACAAGATGGACGCCGAGAATGCGGTTATTCCTCCACCAACCGAAATGCACGCTTCGTTTGTTCAATCTCGCTATTACTGATTCCAAGTTTCTTGGCAACGGTGCGCCAATGAGAAATTTCTTGCTGCATTTCCTTTAAGATACTTGCTGCTCTAACTCTATTCAATTGATACAAATGTGCGGTTTCTAATGCCAAAGAAATGTCCAAATCATTGCTGTTTTCAGAAATATTCAAAGTTAAACCATTCCCCATTTCATTAGGATTCATATCATAAGCTGGAGATAAACGCCACCCATTATCTGTGAGAATAAAACCGTGATTTCGCAAATGGTCGTCAGTGTTTGATACCAATATATTCAATACCATTCGTCGCCACAATTGTTCTAAATCTTCTTTCGCTTCAGGACAATTTTGCATGATAAAACCAACCAAATCAAGGTATCCAACACCTTCTAAATGATCAGCTCCATCTTGCAGACCCAACAAAGTCATTGCCGATGCAAAATGAATTCGTCTTTGGTTCATAGTCCTATCGAATCGTTTAGATAAAAATGTATGATGCTTGCCCGAAAATTTTTGCAATCGCGCCTCCGAAACATGAATACCACAGGATTTGGCTAATTGATGCAATACCATTTCCCAAGCACCCGCATTTTTTTCATCTCTTGAACTTGGAAATTTTGCAATCCATAAATGTCCTTTATCATCGATCACACTGGCTTTTGGTCTTGCACCTCCTAATGAAGATCCTGGATCGATCAACACACTCAACCATTGAGCATACTCAGGGTCGTTTATAGCATCATCACGTTCAAGCTGCAAGCTAGCATGCTCTAGTTCACGAAGTGAAGTCCATGGTGGTGTTGCCATTTTTTTCTGATCATTCATGAAAGGCCCATCTTCACTCAATTTAAATCGCACGCCACCCATTCTATGTTCGTCAAAAACACCCAATAAAAAATCACTTTCAAAAAGCGTTCTTTCGTCTCGACCTTCTTGCTTTGCTTGCCATGCTTCTCTTCTTCGCATCAATAACCTACCCCAACGGTCGGGAGATGAATCAAGGAATACTCCGAAGTTGTTTTTCTCTTCAGGTAAGTATTGTTTTCCCTTGTAAAACCCTAAATGCGGATCCAAGAGTAAAATCGGGTTTTGATTATTCACCCAAGTCTCTGTGTATTCAAACGAAAATATTTCCTTTCCACGAACGCGTTGTGAAGTCAAAATACCCATCAATTGCGCTTCTTCTAAGAATTCCCAATCGGCGTAAACCCATATTTTTGTTTGCTCACGTTTCATTTATATTATTTTTTTGGTGTTCGCCCAGCTTCGCGGTGGTTGTGCTTATGACTTTTTCGTTTGTTTAGGTGCACGTTTATTGGTTACAATTCCAGCATCTTGCAATTTTCTTCCTAAAGGATCAGCTGCGGCAACCATGGTTAAATCTTTTTCTAATCCCAATACAAAGAGTACTTGCAAATAGCTCCCAATAGCGACCGTGGGACTACCTTGTTCTATATTATAAATGGTTTTTCTGCCAAGTCCTGTGCGCTCAGCAATTTGATCTGCGCTCAATTTTCGGCGCAAGCGAGCCAATAGAATATGTTCACCTAGATCTTTTAAAATCTTCAAATTTTTAGGCAATATAGCCGGTGCTGTCTTCATATAACTTGTCTTATAAAGGATAAATGTAAAGTATTTTATCCGTTTTATGGCAAGTTATTTTTATTTTAAACCTTTAGAGCATCTTATGCCGCATGAATTTTTCTATTTTTTTCATGACATTTGGATAGGATATTTTTACACGCCAGTGAGCTAAAGCCACTTGCTTTACCATGCTGATCATGGGTAAAGTTCCCGAACCAAGCAATCCTTGCGCAGCAAGGGGCGGAAATCTTTGGGTTGTAAAAGAATCTCAGGCGCTCCCATGGCATATGGGGCGATCTCATAGGGATCGTAGAACAGATGAAGGCCTTGCTCATCAAAAAGAAAGTCATCGCTTAGAAAAAATTCCCCGTAGTCTGCGGCCCACTCATTCTCCTTGAGCATTTTTTTCCATTCTTCTTCTGCGACAATCGTCAATACAATTTGCTGATCGGCTTCAAAGAAATCATCCCACGTGAGTTGCGCGCCGTCTTTGGGATTGAAGTGGTAGAGGTCGCTTTCAAAATAGCCATGTGCAGCTCCACATCCATATCCATCATGACCGATGGATACAGAGAAAATCTTAGGATTACCCACTACTTCATTGATTGAACAATTGGTTTCTTCTGAGTAAAGATGGCTATTGCGCTCATAAATCAGAAGCACATCATGGAAGGTTCCGTAATCCAAGTCTTCGGGCAGCAATTTATGCAGCGCGTAATGATTAAGTTGATCCGCGATGAGGACGCCAGGTAGGGAAGTAGGGTTGTCAAAAGAGACAAAGTCAAAGGTGAGCTTGGAACAAAGGGTGTCGCACCAATTTTCCAATCCATCCAAATTGGTTTGCATCAAACTATCCTTGCGTCCGCAGAATTGTTGTTCAAAGTGATTCACTTTGAATTCACCCAATGATGCGCGGGTTTGCGCCACAATACAACAAGAGGCAAGAATAAATAAAAATGTTGTTGTGTGTCTTTTCATTGGATTCTTATTGCTATTTCAATCAACGTTTTTCTTCAACATTGATTCCTTTTGTGCCCTTCTATGTCGCCCCTACCGATTCACCGATTTACCGGGCGAATGTCAATTCGCCCCTACCGATTCACCGATTCACCGATTTACCGGGCGAATATCAATTCGCCCCTGCCGATTCACCGATTTACCGGGCGAATGTCAATTCGCCCCTACCGATTTACCGATCCACCGATCCACCTTTATTCCTCATGGTCATCTTCATGTGGTTGGACCGGATGCGCCTCGAATGTTTTCTTGGAGGTGGCGACCAATCGTTGAATGTCCTTGAGCTCTTGTTCGGTGAAATATCGCCATTGACCTGCTGGAACATCCAACTTGATGTTCATGATGCGCACGCGTTTCAATTTGATGACGTCATAGCCCAAATACTCACACATCCTGCGGATCTGGCGGTTGAGTCCTTGGGTGAGCACGATTTTAAATTCGAACTTCCCCGTTTGTCGCACATAACACTCGCGGGTGACGGTGTCCAAGATGGGAACTCCTGCCGCCATGGCCTTGATGAAGGCGCTGTTGACGGGCTTGTCTACTTTGACATTGTACTCTTTTTCGTGGTGATTGGAAGCGCGCAAGATCTTGTTCACGATGTCGCCATCGTTGGTGAGAAAGATGAGCCCCTCACTGGGCTTGTCCAAACGACCGATGGGGAATATCCGCTTGGGGTATTTGAGAAAGTCGATGATGTTGTTTTTCTCTCTTTTGGTATCGGTGGTGCAAACAATCCCCACGGGCTTGTTAAAGGCGATATAAACGGGTTTTTCGGTTTGCGCGAGGATTTGTACACCATCGACGCAAATGACGTCGGCGCTGGTGATCTTGGTGCCCAACTCAGGTACTTTGCCATTGATCGTCACGCGGTTTTTGGCAATCAAGTCATCGGCATGCCTTCTTGAACAATAGCCTGCTTCACTTAAAAATTTGTTGATTCTTACCGGGATTTCTTCTGACATGCGACAAAGGTAAATAGGGGCTAGGCTGAAATGTGATTTTCCCGAATGAATTCCGCTGTGCGCTTTATCTTGTCGAGGTTGCTTTGGTATTGCCCACCAAAGAATTCGGATTGCTTTCCTTCGGGTACAAATTTTTGAAGACCGCTCATGTGGTATTCCGGAAATGCGGCATCTTGGACTTGATCGATGGTGTCAGGGTTGATTCCCGCACCGGGCATGATGATGATGCGATCTTTCGCCCATTCTACCATTTGCAGCAACATTTTTTTGCCTTCGATACAATTTCGTTCTTGCCCCGAACTTAAAATTCGGGTGCAGCCTGCGGCAATGATGTCTTCCAAGGCTTGTTGTGGTTCAATACAAACATCAAAGGCGCGATGAAAGGTAACATCCATGGGGTAGGCCAATTGCACCAACTCTTTGAGCGTTTGGGTGTCTACGGTTTGATCGTTGTTCAATACGCCCAAAACAACGCCGGCGGCGCCGGATTTTTTCGCCCATACAATGTCGGATTTCATGACTTCGATTTCCTTGGCATCGTACACAAAATCACCTTCACGTGGACGAATCATCACCATGATGGGAAGTTGGGAATGAGCGATAGCCAATTCAACCAATCCTGCGCTCGGTGTGAGACCATCTGCCCCCATTGCGCTGCACAATTCAATTCTGGCAGCACCTGAATTTTGAATGGCATGCACATGACTCAATTGTGTAGCGATTACTTCCAACATTCTGCAATGGTTTTGTAACGATCCAAAATCATCTGCCATCCTGCTTGTTGCATTTCAAGCGGATTTTGATTTTCAGGGTCAAATTGCTCGGTAACAACAATGCCATTGTCGGTATTTTCAAAAGTTACTTTCACTTGTCGACCATCGGGTAGGGCATAGTGAATCAATTGGTGCGGAACAACTTCGGAGTAAACCCCACCAAAGTCAAATCCAAAACTACCATCTTTGGCTTCCATGCGGAAGGAGAAAGCGCCTCCGACCGTTAAATCATTGGTGGCAGAAGGGCAGTGCCAATCGTCGCCAGCAAAATTCCATTGGACAATGGCTTCAGGCAGGGTAAAAGCATTCCACGCATTCTCCAAGGAAGCGTTTACGATCGTTTGTACAGTAATCATGTAATAAAAATAGGAGGATTATTGGATTGTGGGGATGTAAGCAAAAAAAAAGCCCCAAAAGGGGCTTTCAATATTTGTAATTGGGAAAGCTTAAGCTTTAACAGGCGCTTTGCGCTCTTGGATACGGCTTGCTTTACCAGTCAATTTACGCAAGTAGAAAATACGTGCACGACGAACTTTACCACGCTTGTTCACTTCGATTGTTTCGATAGAAGGGTTAGCAAATGGGAAGATACGCTCAACACCAACACCACCGCTCATTTTACGGATTGTGAAAGTTTCTGTTGAACCACAACCGCGACGTTGAATCACAACACCTGTAAAGGTTTGTGGACGCTCTTTGTTACCTTCTTTGATCTTGTAGGTTACAGATATAGTGTCTCCTGCTTGAAATGCTGGGAATTCACGTACAGGATTCAATTGCTTTTCTAATTCTTTAATGCGATTCATGTCGGTCTGTTTTATACCTTTTTAAGGGGTGCAAATATATGTAATAACTTTTGATTTCCAAAAAAACTTCTTACTTCAATTGAAAATTTATTGGAATGGTCATTTTTACGTTCACGGCCTGGCCATTTTGTTTGCCGGGCTTGAAGTTGGGCAAGGATTTAATGACGCGCAAAGCTTCTTTTTCAAGACTTCCACCTCCGGGAATTCCTCTCAGAATTTGAACATCTTTTACTTTACCGGTTTTGTCCACCACAAAACTCAAATACACCTTTCCCTGAATGTCATTCTCCATCGCATCTCTGGGATAGGTAACATGCTTCGCGATGTATTGATTGATATCGCCTTCCGTGAAAACGGGCATTTCATCGACCATGACCAACACAGCGTCTTCTTTCACTGGTTCTTCATTTGGATTTGGATAATCGGGAACTGGCACATCTTCGAAATGCATAGGTTCATCTGTAGTATCCGCAGGGATTTCGATGACAATAGCGCTGGGGCCCACTTTTTTCTCTGGAGCGAGAAGTGGTGTCACGACAGGTGCTGGCGCGGCTCCCCAAGTTCTGACGAAGTTTTTCTGATAGGCTGTCCAAGCGTCGGCTGAAGTGATATTGCGGTAATCATTGCTGGCAAAGACCTTGGCAAAAATTTCGAAATTCTCAACGCTTTGATATCCGGTGATGGGCGCAATGGGATTCAACATCTCATCAAAGAAAATCAAAGTAGGATAGGCGCTGACAGCCAATTCCATGGTCAATTGATGGACACCGTTCCTTCCGGTTACTCCGGGTTTGTATTCTGGATTGGTGTAAGTCTTTCCTTTGAATGTAACGGGATCACCTGATTCCGCATCAAATTTTACACAATGGTAATTATCATTCATGTACTTGACAACGTCTGGGTGTGTAAAGGTTTGATTGGACATCATTTTACAAGGACCACACCATTGTGTATACACATCCACCATCACTTTTTTGGGATTCGCTTTGACTGCCTCCTCCAATTCACCCATGTGAATCCAATGAATTTTGTCTTGAGAAAATCCGTTGTGTAGGAATACAACGAAGGTGAAGAATAGTATCGCTAATTTTTTACTTAACATCTTGCATTAATTTTTTAACCTGTTTGGAGAAAATCAACAATAGCGCGCCGCAAATCACGGCAATGATGGCCAATTGATAGTATCCGTTGGTATAGGAGGTTAATTTTTCAATTTTAGTTGCATGCTCATCGGGAAGGCTCATGCCTTTGCCGAGCAAGCCCGCCACATATTGGCCATAAGCGCTGGCCAAGAACCACATTCCCATCATCATTCCTTGCAAATGGGTAGGGGAGAGTTTGGTCATGATGGATAAACCAATGGGGGATAAGCAAAGTTCACCCAAAGTCATGATGAAATAGGCCAAAGTGAATACGTCTAATGAGGTCATTCCATTTTCATCCGCCACAAAAATGGTAGCATACAAAGTCAAAAACGCCGCTCCCAAAAAGAAGAATCCCAATGAGAACTTCACCATGGTGTTGGGTTCTGACTTGCGCTTGCTTAAAGCGACCCAAATAATTCCCAATATTGGCGCAAAAGCAATGACGAAAAGCGAGTTGGCGGCATTGTTCACCCCATTGGGATCAACCGTGATGAAACCCAACAATTCTGTACCCAAGTGATTGGCGGCAAAGATGGATAAGGAGCCACCGCTTTGCTCAAAGAAGGCCCAGAATAGAATGGAGAACAGGATGAACACCAAGGCGGCCCACATCTTGTTTTGCTCGGATTTGTTGAGCTTCAAAGTTTCGATTAAAAAGTAAACGAGGGTCAAGGGACCGATGCTGTACATGAAATAATCGGTGTACTCCGTCTTTTTGACCATGATGCTGATGATTGGAATGCAAATCAATGAACCAATGAAAACCATCCATTCTTTTCGTTGACGAACACTTTTCTCATCATTGGCCAATGGAGAAAGACCGATTGGACCCAGGCTTTTTTGCGTGAACAGGAAAGTCAACAAAGAGATGGTCATTACAATGGCCGCCAAGCCAAATGCGATATTCCAAGAATAAGATTTTCCCAAGGCAATGCAAACATACCCTCCGATCAAAGCACCGATATTGATACCACTGTAGAACAAAGAAAATCCGCTGTCTCTTCGATCATCGTTGTCTTTGTACAATCGCCCGACCATGGTAGAAATGTTGGGTTTAAAAAATCCTGTTCCGATGATATTGAACGATATCCCGATGAAGAAAAAATTCTTGGGATCGATGGCCAAGATGACACTTCCAATGATCATCAAAATGCCACCCCAAAAGAGTGATTTTCTGAATCCTAAAATTTTATCGGCAAACATGCCACCGATGAAAGTGAAAGCATATACAAAGGCTTGTGTTGCGCCATATTGTAGGTTGGCATCCCCTTCATTCATGACCAATACATTGATCATGAAATAAGTCAGCATGCCGCGCATGCCATAGAAGCTAAAGCGCTCCCACATTTCAGAAAAAAACAAATACCACAATTGCTTGGGGTATTTGCCTTTGAAATTCTGAATCTGTTCGATTGTTGTTTCCATCAATTACAAAATGTTTTTCTCGCGCATGACACTATTCAACCACTTCAACATCATCATCAAGCAAATGGCGGCGGCCAATACCAGCGCAAAGTTCAAGTAGAAGAAGTTCTTTTTGTCATCCATTTCTTCCCAAAGACTGGAAAGCATTCCAGAAAGTTTGTTTCCAACGGAGATGGCCAAGAAAAATCCACCCATCATCAACGCTGTGATACGAGGAGGAGAAAGCTTGGAAACCAAGCTCAATCCCATTGGCGACAAGCAAAGCTCACCCACAGTGATAACACCGTAAGAGGCAATCAACCAAAATGAACCGGCCTTGGCTGATAGTCCATTGGTAGCAGCTACTGCGCCTACCATCACCAATGCAGACAAGGCGGTGATGATCAAACCGATGGCAATTTTTGTTGGTGTTGATGGCTCGCGTTTGCGACTGGCCATCCATCCAAAGAATCCCACCACAACAGGAGTCAACATCACGACCCAGAAAGGATTGATACTTTGATACAACTCTGTGCTGTACAATTTCATGTCGCTTCCTTTGGCTGGAACTTCAGATGCAGGAAGCGTTTCAAAGTACTTTCTGGATTTTTCCAATTGGGTCACTTTGTCTGAAAAGTCAACTTTTGCTTTGTGCTCTTCTACCGATACATCCGGCATTGCAGACTCTTGCTTGCGCAATTCTGTAATGGTAGAGTCAAATTTTTCTTGCGGTGCAGAAACGATATCATTGTTGATCACCACTTGTGCCATGTTCATGTCTTGCGCCACTGCTGCGACGCCATCTGACATTTTGCGGTCGGTGTGGTCCTCAGCCCAAACCGTTAAAGCATCTCCATTTTGGTGGAAGATCGCAAAGAATAAAATTACGCAAGTGAATACAGCCAACAACGCTTTGATGGCGCGGGCTTCTGAAGCCTCAGATTTGAAGGCCAAGTAAATGAAGAAACCAATGACGGGCAAACAACCAATGATGAAGGCATCGTTGGTATCAGAACCCAAGAAATTACCAGGAATCATATACCCCAAAATACCAAAGATGAACATGGGTAGCACAGTCATGGCGAGGATACGACCCGTAGTCATGTCACCTTGTTGAACCGGCTTCACAACATCGACATGTTTGATGTGCTTGGTTCCCAAAATGAAAACAACGACACCGACCAACATACCCACTCCGGCAGCAGCAAAGGCATGTCCCCAACCGTAGTTGATGCGCATATAAGCCGCAACGAAGTTGCAAATGAAAGCGCCGATGTTGATCCCCATGTAGAAGATGTTGTAACCCGCATCTTTCTTGTGCTTTAATTCATCGGTGCTGTATAAATTTCCAACCAATGTAGAAATGTTGGGTTTGAAAAAACCATTTCCCAAAATGATCAAGAACAAGGCAACGTAGAAAGAAGTGACCGAATGAATCGACAAGCAGAAGTAACCCGCCGACATCATCAAACCACCCATGATAATGGAGCGGCGATATCCCAAAATTCTATCCGCCAATAACCCACCGATGAAGGGAGTCAAATAAACCAAGCCCAAATAAGTGCCGTAGATATCAGACTTTTGCGTGGGAGAAAACCCCATACCGCCACTGTTCCAATTCTCGATCATATAAAGGGAGAAAATACCGAGCATCAAATAATACCCAAATCGTTCCCACATTTCGGTTCCGAATAAATACCACAATCCCTTGGGATGTCCTTGTTGTTGATTAGCCGACATAGATTTATTAGTTTCTCCAAATATAACCAAAGGCCATGTCCAAACAAAAAAGGCAGACCGAAGTCTGCCTTTTTTTTATCAAGAAAAAAATTAGTTACAGTTCAAAAGAACATATTTCATCACTGTAGGAGGAGCAGGCAAATAGGTGGGTGAAACCACATAGAACCATACTTCTTGAATATTGGCGCCATTGGTGTTGAAGAATTCTTCAGGGATGATGGTCAGTCTGAATTTTCCGGGCTCACCAGATACAGCTTCCATTTTCAATAAAGGATTGCTGGTGACATCTGCTGGAGCTGAAATGGGGAACTGATTGATTCCCGCTTTTGCGGACATGTACAAGTAGCAATCATCGGGTCCAAGGTTTTGTAGATTGGTATTGGTCTCTTCGCCGTTGTCATACGTAATGGTGAAGAAATCGTCCTTCTTGGCCACTTCAGGGAAGAAACAAAATTTGTCTGCACACAATGCAGGCAAGATGTCAATGTGCAAGTCCTCGGTTTTGGCTTCGCCCAAGCCATCGGAAGCAAAGGCATTACCATCATCCAATTTGGCCAAGCAGTTGATTCCATTGGAATACAATTGCAATGGGGTACAGGAATAGAATTGAGTAGGAATCATTTTAATCGAAAAGATCATACCGCTGACGTGCGTCATGCGCATGCAAGCATTCGAATTTCCCCAATCCCCGTTGCCACAAGCAGGACCGGCAGGTGCCCATGTCCACATGTAAACGGAATCTTTGTATTCTGGGTGGTTGGTTAATATTCCTTTCAAACCATAGGTGGTTTGGCTGAGATCAATGTAGATCGTCATGGAATCATTGGCATTGGTAGGCGAGGGCAAAACAAATGCTCCTTGTCCCCAAGATGAAAGGGCGGTCAATGCTACAATGGCAATTGCGAATATTCTTTTCATTATGGTAGGCGATTAAAGTTGAATTTGTAAATCACGTTTTTAAAACCACTGGTGCAAGTTTTCTCAATGTTCAAATTCATTTCATCTGAATTGGCATTGACCATACTTCCCAATGAAATGGTGATGGTGTCCGTTGCATTTTCTAGGTATAGGAAGGATGGCGCCATCACATCGTCCAAATGCCAAGTTCCTGAATCACCTAAGAAATTCTTGCCCGTGTTGATGGTGACAGCATAAGTATGATTCGCAGCCTCCAAATCCAAATGCATGGGTGTGATTCCATCTTTCACGTAGTAGCTGGTGAAATCACGTTGCTCAAGGATAGGACTATTGGGATCTTGGATGGTGAAGTGCTGCAACTCCCATGTGCCGCTCATTCCAACTTCTTTGTTGGAAGTGCTTCCCAATTCACCTTTTACTTCAGGTTTACAACCGATGGTTACCATTGCAACTGTTGCAAAGAGGAAAATATATTTTTTCATTTTGATCATTTTGTACTTTACGTCAAACATTAATTGCAACCTCCTTCAGGATTCAATTGGAATCCTGCTCCAGTTGTTTCGTTGTTGGGGAATTGAATGGCCATTCCTGGGCAATCCCAAGGAGAGTAGCGGATATTGTTGACAACACCTTCAGTGGCCAAGCGGCGGAATTGATCCAACCATTTCCCTTCTCCAATCGTTTCGATTCTGTATTCCCTTCTGGCAGAGATTTTCACTTCATCGACACTGCTGCTGGTTGAGATGCTGTTGTCTTGCGAATAAGCGCGTGTGCGAACTTTGTTGATGTCTGCAATCGCTTCATTCAATCTTCCAGGTTGGGCATAGGCAATGGCCTCTGCTCGAATCAATATCAATTCTGTTTGATAAATAAGCGGAACATTGAAAACCACTTTGTCTAAAAAGCGATTCAATGTTTTTCTCGAACCATTTGTTCCGATCCAAGACAAACGTTTGTCTGTTCCTGTAACATTGATGAATTGAAAGAATGGGTTTTCCAATTCGTTGGAAGACGAATAAGTAGCGTCATTCCACAAGGTCAAATTGGGAGGCAAAACACCTGAGGCGTTGTAATTGCCGATCAAATCATCTGTTCTAACGTCCGCATTGTTGCTCACAATTCCAAACACTGTTTCTGGGTTGGGCAATGCCACCATATTGACAACATCGGCGGGGAAGCGATCGAGCAAAGTATCTGCAAATTGGCTTGGATTGATGACATCATCACAATATTGAATGGCTTGTGAATAATTGCCCATTTGGAAATGAATCATGGCCAAAGCACCTTTTGCCGCATTGGCATTGGCGTAGTTGCCATTGGATTCGGGAAGATTGTCAGCAGCCCACGCCAACTCGCTGAGAATAAACGAATACACTTCGGCAACTGTATTTCGGTGCAAAGGCGCATTACTCGCTTTGTCACGAATGACAATTCCCAAATGCGTGTTGTTGGGTGTATATCCCCATGGTTGTGCCCAAAGTTTGACAACGTGCCAATGGCAATAAGCGCGAATGAAGCGAGCCTCAGCTTCCATGCGTGTTCTTTCAGATTCTGACAATCCTTCGATCAAGTCAAAGTTTTCCAACAAGGAGTTACAGCGGTAGATGCTGTAATAGAAGTCAGAATAAACACCATTGGTAGTCGGCGTAAAGAAGTTGGTTTCTTTGTTGTACACCGCTTGAAAATCGAGTCCAGTTGGAGTGGCCAAGTTGTTGCTCAATAATTCGGCAAGATTTTGATAGCTTCCGTCAAAGACGTTGGCCATCACATCATAACATGAATTCAAAAGGCGTTGAGCATCATCTGGCGTTTTCAATGCATCTTCAGCGAGAATAGCGCCATCGGGTTGATAGTTCAACATTTTATCACAAGACACAAGGCCAATTGTGAGAATTGAAATCGAGATGAGAATATATTTTTTCATGTCTGTTTCGATTAGAAGTTAGCCGACAAACGCAAGTTGTAGCTACGCTCTTGCATCGGGGTTAAGTAAGTTACGTTGGGGCTCAAGTTTCTGTCTTGGGCATTTTCGAAGTCACGCACAATTTCGGGATCCAATCCTGGGAAATTGGTGATGGTGAATACATTGGTGACATAGACACCCACATTCAAAGACGAAAGTTTCAAGAATTTGATTTGATCTTGATTGAATTGATAATCCAAAGACAAGTTGCGCAAGCGCAAGAAGTCGGCGTTGTAGATGAACAATGAAGTATTCCACCAAGGGAAACCTGCGGGTAATCCATAATTGGTTTCGTCCAAAGTAAGTTTGCCGTATGTGCTTTGATCACCAGGCTGTTGCCAACGATCCAAGATGTCGGTTCTCATGTTCCAGCTCGTTACAACACCCAATTGGCGTTTTGCTGAAGAGTCGAAAATTTTAGAACCCAAGCTATACGTGCATAGAGCTGATAGTGTGAAGTTCTTCCAAGACCAAGAGTTGGTGAAACCACCATACATTTTGGGCAATCCACTTCCTACGAATTTGCGGATGCTGTTGTCGTAGTCATACGTTTCTTTTCCATTCAAATCAATGTAAACAGGCTTACCATTGTTGGGATCGATGTGAGAGAATTCCACCAAATAGAATGATCCAATCGGTTTGCCGACGATGACACGAGAGTCATTGGTTCCACCGCTTACAGCATCTGGCGTGTAGTTTCCGATACTCACCAACTCGTTGTAGTTGTAAGAGAAGTTGGCATTTGTTTTCCAAGCCAATTTGCGGTTCTTCAACCAATTGATGGTTGTAGACAATTCGATTCCTTGGTTTTTCACTTGCGCAACATTGTCCCAGAAGCTAGAGAAACCAGTTGAAGCAGGAAGGCTCACATTCATCAAGACGTCTTTGCTGAATTTTCTGTAACCCTCAATGGTAAAGCTAACACGGTCGTTCCAAAGTCCAGTTTCAATGGCGAAAGATGCGTTAGAAGTAGTTTCCCATTTCAAGTTGGAGTTACCACGTTGTGTAGGAAAGATGATCGGTTGTTGGTTGTAATAAACACCATTGTTGACTGCAGAATACAAAGAGTATTGGGCATTTGCAGGAATGCTCGAATTACCCGTGATTCCCCAGCTTCCACGAATCTTTAAGAAGCTGATGGTTTTGTTGTCTTTTAGAAAGCGTTCCTCTGAAGCGATCCATGCTGCAGATACAGAAGGGAAGTTACCGAATTTATTGTTGGCTCCAAATCGAGAAGATCCATCTCTACGGAAGCTCGCATCCATGAAATATTTGCCTTTGTAATTCAAGCTTCCTTTGGCAAATACACCAATGAAAGTGAATTGCTCATTGTTGTAGGCTTTACGTACGCGGTTGGTTGCATTGGTATTGACGTCACTTAAATTTTGAATGTCTTGTCCCAAGTTCCCGATGTAATCACCATAGCCTGTTGAGCTGCTGGTTTGTAGCTCATGTCCCACCAAGATGTTGGCTTTCAAATGCTCTACAATTTCTTTGCTGTATTCGGCAGTCACGTTGTAGCTGTAATTTCGGACAATGCGTTGATCACTGTTGTAAGAACCCAATGAATTGGTTTGATCCAAAGCAGCGGGATTCAATTTGTTTTCTCCGATATACATGTAATCCATACCTCCCGTTGCAATCACATACAAATTCTTCATGGGTGTATAGATCATCCGCGCGGTGTTGATCAATCTACTTTCAACATTGGCCCAACGACGCAAGTTGCGCATGGCCACTGGATTTTTAGTTCCACCAAATTCATCTTTCCAATAGAAATAATCACCGGGCTTGTTGAGGACATTTCCTGCAGCGTCGTAATTGTAATCTTGGTAAGTGACAGGGTAGTAGGGCAATGCATTGGACATCGCATCACCTAATCCACCCGACCAAGCGGCGTCAACACGTTGGTTGGTTCCTCTAGTTCCCGAAAGCGATAAATCCACGCGGAGTTTTTTACTAATGTTGAATTCTGGATTCACGCGCACACTCAAACGTTTGTATGCATTGCCGATCATGAATGATTCGTTGTTGTCATAACCCAAAGAGAAATATACTTTGTGCTTTTCACCACCGTAACGAGCGCCAAATTGAGCGCCGTACTTGGTGCCTGTTCCAACGGTTTGTTTGACCCAATCCGTGTTGGTACCCATTGCTTTTTTGTAAGCGGCTTCTCTTGTAGCGGCATCATCAGTCGCACTGGTCAAGTTGGGCAACCAAACGTAACCCGTTCCGCCATCGTTTTCCCAAGCCTCTTGGCGAATGTGCAAATATTGCTCGGTGTTTAACATGTTGGGCAGAGAGGCCGGAGTGGCCAATCCCGTGTTGACATTAAAATCAAATTTCCAACCTTTTTGACGGGCTTTTTTCGTTGTGATGATGATGACACCATTGGCAGCACGAGAACCGTATTCACCCGCAGCGGCGGCGTCTTTACGAACTTCAACACTTTCAATATCTTGTGGGTTGATGGTTGCCAAGGGGTTGTTGTTCATGGCGCCACTGTTACCGCGTAGGAAGTAATCATTGGTGATGGGAATACCATCCACGATGTACAGGGGATCGCCGCCAGCGGAGATTGAACTCACGCCGCGAACACGAACAATCGAGCCTGCGCCAGCCATTCCGGAACCTTGTGAAATCTGCAAACCCGCGGCTTGTCCTTGAAGGGCTGCTTCAAAAGATGGCGTTCTAACAGCAGTGACATCCTTTCCGTTGATCTTGGCTACAGACCCTGTGTTGGGTTTGTTGCGCTCAACACCGTAACCAACAATTTCTAGATTTCCGAGTGTAACCTCATCGCTAATCATCTTGGCATCCAATGGAAGATTTTGACCGGCCATCAAGGTAACCGTTGTTTCATAAGTGGTGTATCCAACATATGAAAAGGTTACTTTGTGAGTTCCTACAGGCAATACCAAATTGTACTTTCCATTGACATCTGCAGGAACACCCTTGCCTAGAGCGTTGACCGAAATAATCACGCCTGGCAAAGGCGCGTTTTTTTCATCTCTTACTGTCCCTGAGATACTCTGAGACCACATCTGTGTGGCCATGAGTGTCATGATCAGGAAGAAGCAACTTTTGACTTTGAACATGTTATAGGTATTGTTTAGGTTTAAGTTTCGATTAATTTTTGATCAATGGAATGGTTTGCTTTACGCCATTTTCACTGCTGATTTGTAAAATGTACAATCCAGAAGCCCAGTTTTCTGCAGGCACAGTGGCGTGCAATTGTTTTGTGCTAAAGAGCAATTGACCTTGAACGCTGTATACTTGAATGGTTGGAAGCGTTGAATTTTGCGGAATGTTGATTGTCCAATTGCCATTCGACGGATTCGGATAAACTTGAATCATGCTTGCATTGTACTCGTCCATTCCAACTGTACCTGCACAAGTGCAAGTTTCATCATAAACATCGTTGCTGGTATTGGGATTTCCGTCATCACAAGGTTGTCCGTAAGTAGCGCAAGCAATAAGGTCGGGCAGTGGCAATGGTTGATCGGTGTATACATGATATTCTCCAGCCATGAAGCTAAAAGAGGCACTGGTACTCGAAACTTCAACGGGATTTCCAGTGAAGTAGTCGTACCAAGTACCGGTGTGTGTGAAGCCTGGAATCATGTTCATGCCGATAACATCGAAATTGCCAACCACAACCGCATCCATGGTCGAGCCATCTAAAATCAACCGTTTTCCTTTTCCGCTTCCATCCAATGTATAGGTGGATGTACTGAAAGTTTGGTAATCTTTTTTCAGTTTGTTCAATGCGGCTGTGACTTTGTACAAATGCAAACGATTGGCGTTTTGATAATAATCCCATCGCACAGGTTTGGGGTCTGTTTTACAATTGCTATTGGTCGTTCCATCTTGACAATATTCAATCGTATAATCATAGCCAAGCTCCCCAAATTGCCACATCATTTTTGGACCTGGAACCAACAATAACAAAGCATGCGTTGCTTCCATTCTTTTCAAAGCAGTATTCAAATCTTGCACATTGTAACTGCCATTGCTGTTGCCATAGGTCAAGTTTTTAAACATCACACGTTCTTCATCATGTGATTCAGCATAACCCACCAAACGAGGTTGTGACCAACCACGAGCTTGGTAAGAGCACCAGTTAATGTCTCCTGAATATCCCATGGATGCTTCCTCATATTGCGTGGTCATTTTTCCCCAAGGCATCATACCAATATTGCTCAATGCTGTTTCCTCTGAATTGTCTGCCAAATGCTCCAGTATAACATAAGCACCGGGTTCCGTAGTTTGGATATGGTTGTAATAATCGGTCAAAATGTTGACGCGGCTTTGGTCATAAGCACTCCAGGCAGCCACATTGCCCAAAGTATAGTTTTGTGTGAAACCTTTGGAAAGGTCAAATCGATATCCATCAATGTGGTATTCTGTCAACCAATATCCCATGACTCTTTTACAGAAATTGCGTGTATGAACACTTTCGTGATTGAAATCGTATCCGACATTGAAGTCGTGTTTGGGTGTTTGGTTAAACCAGGGATTGTTGGCAGTGGGTTGACCATAAGTTCCTGCAGTTGGATCAAAGTACATGCGAACCATAGGGCTTTGGCCAAAGCTGTGGTTCAATGCGATGTCTGCAATCACAGCAATACCGCGCAAATGTGCTTCATTGATAAAAGTCTTTAATGCTTCCTCTGTTCCATAAGCCTTGTCAGGCGCGAAATAGAATGATGGATTGTAACCCCAGCTATTGTTCCCTTCGAATTCATTGATCGGCATCAATTCAATGGCCGTGATACCCAAGTTTTGCAAATAGTCCAGTGTGTCGATTAGCGTATTATAATTGTTGGCTGCAGCAAAGTCGCGGACCAAAAGCTCATAAACAACAAGCTTCGCCGCATTGGGTCGGATATAGCTTTGATCGGTCCAGTTGAATGCAGCTTGATTGATTTCCAGAACAGAAACAGGTTCTGTTGTTAGGCCATACGGATAAGGTTTGATGTTGGGATATGTCGTTGCTGGAATCCAGGGGTCATTCCATTGATCCAAAATTTTATCGGCATAAACGTCTGCCACTCTCAAACCTTCTGCATCGATGTGGTATTGAAATCCATATTCTACATGGGGCTGTAGACCAGAAATTTCCAACCAATAGCGTTGATTGTCGGGCGTCTTGTTCATGAAGTAATTCAAGTCAAGGTTCCATCCATTGAAATCTCCAACCACAAATACATAGTCTTTGTCGGGAGCGAATAATTGAAGAATGACAGTGTTGTTATTGATGTAATTGATACCGTCAATCACACCCGCAGGTGCTGATGCAATATTGACAGCGGGTAAAATCAAGAAGTAGCAAGTGTCGGCAATACTTTGTGTGCCTGATAGGGCGCTGAAAATAACTTCATATTCTCCAGGAGTGCTTTCATTGAAAGTATAGCTAATCGTGGTTGCGGCATTGGCGGTCATCACCGAAGTTCCATTCACGGAGATATTCAAATCTGCAGTTTGCGATGAAACGCCTGTGACAACATTGTTGCTACCCGCTGACACAATCGAACTGATGGCAGTTGGAGTTTGCAATGCGGCATTGAATCCCGCCGAATAAAGATCCAAATAAATATCCGACCCATCGGCGTTGCGACCGACAATGCTACCACTCTGGTTGCGGAAAACAAATTTCAATTGAGAGATCGTTTCACCGGCACCGAGATTATAAAAGGTTTGCGGAGTGATCACAATTTTGTGGACATTGTTTCCCATAGGAGTCATCACCACATTGGGGTCGGCTACTCCCCAGTTGCCCACTACATGCTGCCAGTCGTTGGGACCAGTAGAATTATTGGTGATGCATCCGGTGTGCGCATAAATCGGCGTCAAACCGGTCAATGCGGCATTTCCACTGGTGGTGTTGTAATAAATCGTGATTTGATCGGTCTGGGTTGGAAACGCTGGAGAAGTCGTCAAAATCTGCGATTGTGCAGAGATGGAGAACATGCAAGCAATGATGGCAAAAATGCGCAAAGACTTCATAGATTTCAATTAGGTTAGATGACAAATATAATAAAGTGTCATTTGTACACCAACCTAGTTGAAAACTTGTTCTAAAAAAAAGAAAGGACCGATTGGATGATGTATTGCAAAACCTCTTCGGTCATCTCGGTATGGATCGGCAAGGAGATCACATTCTGGCAAAGGTTTTCTGAATTGGCCAATGATCCGGGAGCAAATTTAGCATTGCGATAACCCGCTTGTTTGTGGACAGGAAGCGGATAGTAGATCATCGTCGGAACTCCTTTTTCCTGCAAGAATTTTTGCAAAGCATCACGATCGATACCTTGACAGGTCAAGGTGTATTGATGAAAAACGTGTGTGCTTTTTGAATTTCTGACGGGAATTTTTAAATGAGGATGTTGTGCAAAAGCCTGATCATAGGCGTCTGCTACTGCACGTCTTGCGTCACTGTATTCGTTGAGATGGGGTAGTTTACACAACAAAACAGCTGCTTGAATCGTGTCCAAACGCGAGTTAACGCCGACAATGTCGTGGTGGTACTTTACCTTTTGTCCATGGTTGGCGACCATTCTTAATTGTTCAGCCAAGGCATCATCGTTGGTAAACATGGCACCGCCGTCACCGTAGCATCCCAAATTTTTTGAAGGGAAGAAACTGGTCGTTCCGATATGTCCCATGCAGCCTGCTTGACCTTTGGTGCCATCTGAAAAAGTGTATTCTGCACCGATGGCTTGCGCAGTATCCTCGATAACAAAAAGATTGTGCTTTTTGGCAACAGCCAATATTTCTTCCATATCGGCGCATTGTCCATACAAATGCACGGGCACTATCGCTTTTGTTTTTTCTGTTATAGCAGCCTCAATGGCGGAAGGATCCATGGTGAAGGTGTCCGGTAATACCTCGATGAAAACGGGAACCAATTGCAAAAGTGCGATGACTTCGCAGGTCGCAACATAGGTGTAACTGGTGGTGATTACCTCATCGCCTGGTTGCAGATCCAACGCCATCATGGCTATTTGCAGGGCATCGGTACCATTGGCGCAAGGAATTACATGTTTGACCCCCAAGTGATTTTGCAAAGCATCTGAAAACTGCTTCACTTGTGGACCTTGGATAAATGCGGTCTGCTCGATGACATCCAAAATGGCTTTGTCTACTTCCGATTTTATTTTGTGGTATTGACCTTTTAAGTCAACCATTTGAATCCCTTTCATCTTAACTCAATTTTGAAATACTGCGCTGCACCGCGTTGCTCAATCGCATGAAGTCCTCAGCAGTCATGGTTTTGTTCTCTTGTATCTTCTTCAAGTCGCCTTGAGCCTCTCGTAAAAATTGAATCACTTCAGCCACTTGTGCATTGCGCTCAATTTTTTCTCCGTCTTGCAATTGTATGGTTTGAAGACTTGTTTTGTACAATTTCTCGAGCTCTAGAACGCGAGCTTGTAATTCCTCGGCTTGACCATCTGATACTGGCGTTGGCGCTGGCTCATGAACAACAACTTTCTTCTCACGGTAGACAATTTCTTTTTCGGCCTTGCCTCCTTTTAAAAAATACAAAATGACCATGAGTATCAACAAACCAGCAACCACTAAAGTTACAAAGAACCACAATTCTTGTTCGCCTTTTGATTGACCAATCAGCTCTTGATTGAAGGCATCTTTGGATTGCATTTCCATGATTTTTCTTTTCAACGAATCATTCCGGATTTCCATCTTCTTTCCATTCTCCTCAATCTCCGCCAATCGAATTTGCTGAATTACCCGCTCAGATCGCTCTACCAAATCTGCTTTTTTGTGAAAGCTGTAAAATGAAATTAATTTTTTATGGGTTGATAAAATGGTCGGTGTATCCGTGATTCTACTCAAAAGAGTCTCAACCGTATCGATGACTTTCTGGTCCCATTTTAAATTTTTGACGATCAATGTGTCGATAGACCAGTTGTTTAATAATGCAACCGCTTGATCACTGCTGATTCCTGACAACAATTCTCCTTTGGGCAAAATAGGTGAACTGATGGTCGCTTTTTGAGAGAAGCAGAGGATAGGAATAACAAATAGAAAAGTAAAAATCAATTTTTTCATGACGTGCGCAAGTTACTTCTTTTTTTTCAAAATAGCTCGATACGGGTCGATGCCATTTCTGATGGCATCATGGCTCCATTCCACCCAAACATCTGGGGAGATGGGTTCTGGATCATATAGCCAAGATGCGTCATAGTTGTATCGAATGGTTGAAATTTGGGCAATCAATTTAGAGTTGGGAATCAAGTAGGTCGAGGTGTTGCCAAATGTTCCTTTCATGCCTCCCATGACGGGTTCACCCCAAATCTCTCCGCGATGGTTCAAACGGATGGCATGGGTAAAGTCTACCGAGGCAGAAGCAGAAAGGCCATTGACCCACAGGATTACTTTTCCATCGAACCGATATCTCTTTTGCATGAGGGCTTGATGAAAGTACACGGTGTCCTGTTCCCCGAGCGGTTGACTCCTCAAATAAACGTACTGATAAATGTTCTCCTGATTTTTGAGGGCGAACAAAACCAACTTCTGAACGAAAGGATGGTTGAGCATACGGTAGCGCTGTCTCCCAATGGTGCTGGCTTTGGAGATGATGTTGTGCGGTGTATTGTATCCTTGGGGACTTAAAAAGGAATACAAATATTCCACTTCAGTGCTGAGCCCTCCAGCATTGTTGCGAATATCGATCACCAAAGTATCCGCTTGTTGGCGATGCATTTTTCGAAAGGCTCTTCGAATGACCCGATGTTGTTGTCCAAATTTCTCAGGAGCAAAGGATGGAATTTGTAAAATACCGATGCCATTTTCCATTTTGAAGTTGGGCACTTCTTTTTCACGATTCAACTCTTTCAAATACAATTTCCAATCTTTGTCGTTCATTGTTTTGCATTTACGCCAATGCTGTACACCTTGAGAATCGCGGTACTGAATGGTTATGCTGTCTTTGTTTTGTATGACAAATTGTGCTATCGTTAATGAGAAAAGAGCATCCTGCATTCTAATTTCGGAAATGGGACTGTCCCCTTCACGAACGGTATAAGCCAAGGCCAATTCATCAATTTGAGAAAGCGACCAACCTTCGATGGCAATCAGTTGATCTCCCGGTGAGAGTCCAGCTTTGGGGCCCTTCACAACGATATCTCCGCGTTTTCGGATGGGCAAAACGCGACCGCCATTTTTCAAATGCTGTCTCCACAAAACGCCGTAGCTGATTTGGGTGTGGCTGTCGTTGAGGGAACGCAACAACTGACTGACGACCCATGAAAATCCAACGGTCGTCATTGGACTTTGCACTTGGGTGTAGGCCAATGCTTGTGCGGCTTTCCATTGTTCTGCGCCACAATACGCGGTGGGGTCAGGATGTGCAATAGCGATGGTATACAAAAGCGAGTCGAGGTCGGCTTTCATTTCTTCTACGGAAAGAAAAGGCTTTTCGACTTGCCCGAAGATGTTTTGAAATAGAAAAGTAAAGATCAGTAGGAAACCCAATCTCATTCCTCTCTCTTTTTGACCATCGTTAAGATCGTAGCCAAGGCTACCGTTTCACCCGTCTCGTCATAGACATCAACCAAAAATTTGACAATGCCTTTGGGAATATCCTCATCGTTGCGCTTCTCTTGGTCTATTTTTTCTTTCACAGTGAAACGCACGCCAATGGTCATTCCTGGATAGACAGGTTTGGTGAATCGGCAGTCTTCGAGGCCGTAGTTCAATAGAACTGGACCTTTTTTGGGATCGACGAAAAGTCCTGCTGCTTTCGATAGGACAAAGTATCCATGCGCAACGCGTCTTTCGAAAATGGTTCCTTCCAAACTGGTGGCATCCATGTGTGCATAGAAATTGTCTCCGCTGACATTGGCAAAGTTGACGATATCCGCATCTGAGACGGTATGCTTGTGGGTAAAGACAGTATCGCCAATTACCAAATCTTCAAAATGTTTGCGGAACAAGTGAGGGACGGCTTCTCTTTGGGTTGCTCCATATTGGTATACCCCGGTAATTTTTGTCAGGGTAGTGGGAGTGCCTTGGATGGCGGTGCGTTGCAAGTAATGCATGACACCACGTTTTCCACCCATTTCCTCACCGCCTCCCGCGCGACCGGGTCCTCCGTGAACCAGCATCGGCATTGGAGATCCATGCCCTGTACTTTCCACAGCAGATTCGCGGTTCAAGACCAAAATACGTCCGTGATACGCCGCTGCTTCAAGGGCATATTCGCGGGCTTCATTGTCATCGAAAGTAGTGATGCTCGAAACCAAAGATCCTTTCCCCAACTTGGTAATGGCAACGGCTTCTTCTGTTGTTTTATACGGCAATATCGTTGCGACGGGTCCAAAAGCTTCAACTTCATGCGAACTCAAGTTTTCGAATGGTTTTACATTCACAAATAAGGTCGGTGCGATAAAGGCACCTTGATTGCCATTGGCGTCTATCAATTGTGACAAATCACCTTGATAAACCATTTCGGATTGCGCTTTGAGCATTTCTATTTTTTCCAAAACATCCGTGCGCTGTGATAGCGAGGCCAAAGCACCCATGCGCACTTTCTCGTGCGTGGATAAACCAATGGCTGTTTGAGCCAAGGCTTTGGACAAAGCGGATTGAACGTCCTCTGTGTATTGTTCTGGAACAACGATTCTGCGCACTGCCGTACACTTTTGTCCGCATTTGACCGTCATCTCTTTTCGAACTTCTTTGATAAATAAATCAAATTCGGGAGTGCCAGGCGCCGCTTGCAGTCCCAGAACTGCGGCATTCAACGAGTCTGCTTCTAAATTAAAAGGAACGGATTCTTGAACAATGCGGGGATGTGATTTCAATTTCTTTCCAGTAGAGGCGGAGCCCGTAAAGGTGACGACGTCTTGCATGGTCACATGATCCAGCGCACTGTATGCGCTACCCATGATCAATTGCAAAGCACCTTCAGGCAATATTTGAGAAGCAATGATGTCTTTGACCACCAACTCTGTAAGATAACCCGAAATGCTGGCAGGCTTTACTACAGCGGGTACTCCAGCCAAAAGATTGACCGCTATTTTTTCCAACATTCCCCATATGGGAAAATTAAAAGCGTTGATGTGAAAGGCAACTCCTTGCTTGGGAACCATGATGTGATGTCCACCGAAAGTGCCGTTTTTAGACAATTTGGCCATTTCGCCATCCGTGTAAAATCTTTCGTTGGGAAATTGTCTTCTCAAAGAAGCATATGCGAACAAATTACCAATTCCTCCATCGATATCAATCCAAGAATCAATTTTGGTAGCGCCCGTTTTATAGGACCATTCATAATAGGCCGCCTTGCGCTCGTTGAGAAACATCGCCAACGCTTTGAGCATACGACCTCTCTCATGAAAAGTTAGTTTGCGAAGGGCAGGACCTCCAACAGTTCTTGCGTAGTCAAAGACACGTCCAAAGTCGACATCTTCTTTGCTGATATGAAACAACTCTTGTCCCGTAGATGCGTCGGATAAAACTTGGGTTTCGCCTTGTCCTGCTTGCCATTGGCCGAGTATGTAATGTTCTAAAGTTCTCATCTTTTCAAATCAAAATATGGGCACAAGTTAAAATGGTTTCGGTCTATCTTTGTCCAAAATTTATACACCATGGTTGGAATTATCATGGGCAGCAAAAGTGACTGGCCCATCATGCAAGAAGCAGCAGAGGTATTAAAGATGTTGGGAGTTTCCTATGAAGCAGAAGTGGTGTCGGCGCACAGAACACCCGAAAGGATGTTTGAATATGCACAAAAAGCGCACTCGCGCGGTATCAAAGTTATCATAGCAGGAGCGGGAGGAGCGGCACATTTGCCGGGGATGACAGCATCGATTACGCCGTTACCTGTGATTGGCGTTCCCATTAAATCGTCTAACTCCATTGATGGTTGGGACAGTGTTCTCTCTATTTTGCAAATGCCTGCAGGAGTTCCTGTGGCAACAGTTGCTTTGAATGGAGGGCGCAATGCGGGCATATTGGCAGCGCAAATTATAGCCACTTCAGACGAGGCTTTGACCAAGAGAATTGTTGCTTTCAAGGAGGAATTGAAGAAAAAAGTTTTGGATGCCGCTAAAGATTTAAATGCCTAATACCATGTTGAGTTTAGATCCGAAAGAAATGAAATTGGGACAATTGCATGCCTACCTATCGGGAGCCATTGCACCTCGTCCTATCGCCCTAGTGAGTACAGTTGATGAAGACGGTAATGATAATTTGTCGCCCTTTAGTTTTTTCAATGTTTTCAGTGCCAACCCACCGATCGCGATTTTTTCACCCGCCAGAAGAGTGAGGGACAATACGGTGAAACATACCTATGAAAATGTGAAAATTCATCCGGAATGTGTCATCAATATTGTCAATTATAATATGGTGCAACAGATGAGTTTGTCTTCTACTGAGTATCCCAAAGGAGTAAATGAATTTGAAAAAAGTGGTCTAACGCCCATTGACAGTGCGATGGTGCGATCCAAGCGAGTAGCAGAGTCTCCAGTTCAGTTGGAGTGCATCGTCAAGGAGGTTATCGAGTTGGGACAAGATGGGGGAGCAGGGAATTTGGTGATCAGCGAAATTGTAAAAATCCACATCAATGAGGCTGTACTCGATGAGATGGGAAGAATCGATCCTGTAAAAATGGATCAAGTGGCCCGTCTTGGAGGAGATTGGTATTGCAGAGCTAAAGACAGTTTGTTTGAAGTAGCCAAACCTTTGACCACCATGGGCATGGGCGTGGATCAATTGCCCAAGGACATTCGATTGTCAAAAATTTTAACGGGCAATCATTTGGGGCAGTTGGGCAACACCGAGAAAATGCCAGATGAAACGATGGTCAATGAATACAAGCTAACAGAATTGTCCGATGTTTTTATGGACAATGAGGGCGATGGTTTGGCGCTGGAACGCGCATTGCATCAGTATGCCGCAGCGCTTTTGGATCAAGGCAAAGTGGAAGAGGCGTGGATGACCCTATTGGCGTTTAATGCATGAATAAAAAAATAGCTGGATTCAACGATCTTGCTTATATTTGCACCCTTAAATCAAATTGTTAACCGGGTTTCGCACCCAAAAAACAAAAATTATGGCAGTTAAAATTCGTCTTCAAAGACACGGTAAGAAAGGAAAACCATTCTTCCACATCGTAGCAGCTGACTCTCGTTCACCACGTGATGGTAAGTACATCGAGCGTATCGGTAGCTACAATCCTAACACCAATCCTGCAACAATCGATTTGGATAATGTAAAAGCATTGTCATGGTTGCAAAATGGTGCTCAACCTTCAGACACAGCACGTGCTATTCTTAGCTACCGTGGTGTATTGTACCGTTTGCATTTGCAAAAAGGTGTAATCAAAGGTGTTATCACTCAAGAACAAGCTGACGCAAAATGGAATGCTTGGAGTGCTGAAAAAGACAACAAAATTGAATCGAAGCGTGAGAATTTAGCTTCTGCTAAAGCATCTGCAAAAGCGGACGCATTGAAGCATGAGCGTTCGGTTAACGAGGCTCGTTTGAAAGCAATTTCTGAAGCTGCTGCGGCTGCTGAAGCTGTTGTAGCTGAGGCTGCAGAAGAAGCTCCAGCTGCTGAAGAGGCACCTGCTGCTGAAGAGGCTACAGCTCAAGAAGCTCCTGCAGAAAACGCTGGAGAATAATTGGACTTAAAATACCATGAAGCCTCGTCTCTTTGACGAGGCTTTTTTTTTCTTATAATTATGGAAATAGAAGATTTATATTTTCTTGGAAAAATTACCAAACTGCACGGCTACAAGGGTGAGTTGACAGCTTGGTTGGATACCGAATCTCCTTTGGATTACACCCATTTGGAACATCTTTTTTTGTTTCACAAGGGAAAGGT
>CANFLZ010000023.1 GCA_947448135.1 Flavobacteriales bacterium | reverse complement strand
TGCAAGGCTTCGTGCACATCAGAAGCACTAGTATCCAAGATGGTTATGAAGGTTTGGATCTTTTTTAAAATGCTCATCGCTTCATGGTGACTCTTCAACTTTTGCAGGATGTAATACAAATTGTGAACGGTGATAGCCGACATGTACAACTTTACTTTGCCTTTGACTGCCAGGTCAAAAAGGAGGCTTGCACTTTTCGAATGCGGTTTTCTGTCCAACAGCAAGTCCAAGATAATATTGGTATCGACGAAGCAATGTTTCATCTTCCGTGCTTTTTGATGAGCATTGAACCAATTTCCTCTTTTTCGTTGAAGTCATTTCCCACTTTCGCTACTCCTATCAAAGATTCGATTTTAGGAGAGAGTCGTTCAGAAGATTGTTCCCTGGTCGTCATTGTTTTCAAATAGTTTTCGACCAATGCTGAAAGACTTTTACCATTTTTTTTGGCGTGTTTCTTTGCGGCATCAATGATTTTTTTGTCGATGGTTAAGGTGAGTTTGGTGATCATAACACGTGTAAATTTCCTTTCAAAAATACGTGTAAATTTTACTCGATGTTCAAGCGATTTCATGTTTTTTTGAGCGCAAAGTAGCTACTTACAATTCGAAAATGCAACCTATAAATCATGCACATGGTTTGGAAATGATATGCGCAATTGTGGGTTTTGGGTATTGGGATTAGGGTATTGGGTTTAGTGTGATGGGTATTGGGTATACCGAAAGCTCATAATAATTTCTGATTCACCGATCCATCGATCTACTGATCCACTGGTCGCAGCCCTTGCATAATTTATAGGTTGCCTATGCATTGAATCTTCTGGAAATTTGATTTGTTGAATAAATAAAAGTAAATAATTGTTTACTTTTGAAAAGCGGATCAAATGAAATGCAATGAATTATTGAAGCTATTAATGAAGAATGGTTGGGTGATGGTTAGTCAAAGAGGATCACATGTGAAATTGATATTGCCGGAATGCCCTGAAAAGGGAATAATCATCTTTCCCAATCATGGCAGTGCAGAGTTGGGAAAAGGATTGGAATTAAAAATCAGGAAACAAGCAGGTTTGAAATAAGATGAAGACATTAAAATTACCCAAAAAATTTTGTTGGCGCATAGAACAAACCGAATCTGGATTTTCTGCTTACGAAGTCAAATTACCATTGTTTACAACCGCTGTTGAGATGGCTGAACTGTTGAATCATTGCTATGAAGCGGAAGCCTTGTACTTTGACAAAGAGGAGTGTGAGCTGGCCACTATCCCGCATCAATTTATTTGGGATTGGCGATCGTTTTTTAATCACTATCGCATCCTCAATGCTCGTTTGTTTGCCAAGCGAGTCGGTATCAATCCAGCACTGCTTTCTCAATACATGAGCGGGAATAAAGTTCCCTCTTGGCGTCAACAACAAAAGCTGGTCGCTGGAGTAAAAAGAATCGGTGAAGAGTTGTCTCAGTTTGATTTTTTGTGATTCGATAATCGGTAATCGGTGATGGGTTTTGGGTGATCAGTTCTTATACCCAAACAGATAACCGATTCACTGATCCACCAATAGGCCTCTATATCGTCATGATATCCTTGTCCTTGGCGGCAAGTACTTCTTCTACTTTTTTGTTGTAGCGATCGGTCAATTCTTGAACTTTGGTCTCTCCAGTTTTGGCTTCGTCTTCAGGAAGTCCGTCTTTTTGTGCTTGCTTGATAAAATCAATGGCTTCCTTTCGGGCATTGCGAATGGCCACTTTGGCATTCTCACCTTCTCCATGTGCACGCTTGGACAAATCGCGACGACGCTCTTCTGTCAACATAGGAACAGCGATGATAATTAAGTCGCCGTTGTTTTGGGGATTCAATCCCAAGTTGGCTTCCATAATCGCCTTGGCTATATTTTCCAACATGTGCTTTTCCCAAGCTTGCACGGTAATCGTGCGGGCATCGGGCGTGCTGACATTGGCTACATTTTTCAAAGGGGTCATGGAACCGTAGTAATCTACTTTCACACTATCCAACATCGCAGGACTGGCTTTGCCCGCGCGAATTTTATTCAATTCAAATTCCAAATGATCGATGGCTTTGTTCATGCCGTTTGTGGCTTCTTCTAACGCCATTCCAATTTCTTCTGACATATTCCTTTGTATTAAAAATCAACCAATGTTCCTACTTTTTCTCCATGCACCAAGCGCTTTAAATTGCCACTTTTGTTCATGTCAAATACGATGATGGGCAACTTGTTTTCGTTGCACAAGGTGAAAGCTGTCATGTCCATGACATTCAATCCTTTTTCATATACCTCATTGAAAGATACGCGTTCGTATTTGACAGCGTTGGGATCTTTCTCTGGATCGGCAGTGTAAATTCCATCGACACGCGTGCCTTTTAAAATGACATCTGCTTCTACCTCGATGGCACGCAATGACGCTGCTGTATCCGTTGTGAAGAAAGGATTTCCGGTGCCTGCGCCAAAGATGACAACACGACCCACTTCCAAGTGCTTCACGGCTTTGCGGCGAATGTACGGCTCGGCAATTTGTTTCATTTCAATGGCCGATTGCAAACGGGTAGGCACTTCGATACTTTCCAATGCACTTTGCAATGCCATGGAGTTGATCATGGTGGCCAACATTCCCATGTAGTCACCTTGCGTTCTTTCCATTCCACCTTGCTCGGCTTGAACGCCTCTGAAAATATTTCCCCCTCCAATCACGATGGCAATTTCTACCCCTTCGGCAAAAATCTCTTTGATTTCGCGGGCGTATTGCATCAGGCGGTCGTTATCAATTCCAAATTGTTTGTCTCCCATAAGAGACTCACCACTAAGCTTTAGGAGGATGCGAGAATACTTCATGTCACAAATATAAGAAATCACCGACCTGCGTCGCGGCAGAATTGACAATATTGAGATTCTTCTTTGTGTTGGAAATCTGCGCGACTGAGCATGCCTTCTATCAATTGAACAATGCTGTTTTCCCATTCCTGCATGAATGTAGGATTGAGCATGTCTTGTGTGTTCTTGAGCATCAGGGGCTCTCCTTCCGATTTCCCTAAGGGAAATAGGCCAATCTGCATTTTGTCGAGTGGCGCCAGTTGATTGTGATGGGCCAAATAGGCGTAGAGTAAAATTTGGGTGAGCTTGCTTTTTTTACCGTTGAAGATATTAGCGACTTCATTGTCGCCTGGACTCAAATCACCGCTGTCCACCTTTCCTGTTTTGTAATCCAGAATGAAATATTCACCCCCGCAAAGATGCACGCGGTCCAAGGTTCCTTTGAGTTTGACAGGTGTGCCATCGGAGAGCGTTAGGTCATGCTCATAATTTTTTTCTGTAAACAAAATGCTAGGCGGGGTGTTGTTGCGGATGAGTTTTTCGTCGAAATCCAAAACGCGTTCGATCATTTTTTTGGCGGCTTCCATCGCCAAAATATTATAGCCTTCAACAGCTACCGTTTGATCCCCATCCTGAAATTGTAGGAGGAGTTCTTGGTCGAGATCTTTCCGCCATGATTGGATATGTGCCAGTGTCATGGCGACATTCAGCACGGTCAAATGCCATTTTTCGAGCACAGCATGAATGATGGTTCCCATTCCCGCGGAGTCCACTTGCTCATCCAACTCATTGATCTCACCAATGCCCAAAATGTATTTGTAATAAAAGTCAAGTGGGCATGATAAGTATTTGTTGATGGCAGATGGACTGAGACCTCTGCTGATTTGCTGTTTGATTTGGTTGCGAGAAAAATCGTCGGCACTGATCACTTCTTTTGCGTCCAAATCATGCGAAGCGGGGAGCGAGATATTCTGTTCTTCAAAAACAATGTTGGCATTGCTCAAAGGCCATTCCCACTTGAGCTGCTGGATATATCGGCTGGGTTCTACAGAGCGGAAATCAGATGAGGAGGAAGGGAAGTAAAATTCGATTTGATCCGCGCGTTGCAGCAAACGATAAAAATTGTAGGCATAACTGGCTTCGCGATCCCCAGGCATTGGCATGTGGAAGGCTTTTCGCAATTCAAAAGGGATCAAGGTTTGCATCGGACTTTGCCCGGGCATTACCTCCTCTGTCGCTTGTGTAAAGATGACTCGTTTGAAATCCAAAGCTCGGGTTTCGATCATGCCCAAAATTTGAAGACCTTCGAGTGGCTCTCCCTCCAATGCGATGGTCTCTTTGGCCAAAACATATTGAATGAGAATTTCCAATGCCGATGTGCTTTGCAAAAAGTCGTAGGCCTGCAAAGCAGGATTCAATTTCTCCCATTTCTCAGCCCATTGCCATGCACATTCTCTAGTAATGTCATCGAGTTTGTCATCTTCTAAAATGATTTGATTGAGCTGATTCATTTTTTCGATCAAATCAAAACTGGAAGTAGTGACAATGTCGATGAAAGGCAAGAAGCCAGCCATGGATTGCAAATCTCGATCTTGGGTTATCCAATCTGCGATGTCCGCAGCCGTGAAGTAAGCTCGTTTCTTTTGGATGAGTTTCTTTAAAAAGCTATCTCGCCAGGATTGGGTGGTATTGCGCAAGACAGGTTGCTCCAACCATTGCGTCAAATCTTTGTGATAAATTCTATTTTGCTTTTGACTTTTAACACAAAAATGAATGTAGGAAGCAAACAGCTGATACACCCCTGTGTTTTTTAAGGGCCAACCGATGGCTACATTGATGGGCACTTCAGGATGCAAGTGGGTAATCAATGGCAAGAGTGAATTGTTGTCGGTGATGATTACCGCAGTATCTTCTCGTTCTTGCGGACTGAGTTGGGATAGTCTTTTGGCCAAAATTGCGGATGCGCCAAGGGAAGTATTGGACTTCCAAATTTTGACTTTTCTTTCACCTTGTGAAAGGCAATCGACGAGAGGAATCGTTTCGCCTGCTTTGATTTTCTTTTGAAAAAAATCACCGGCCTCATGCGAGGGATTGTGCACATAATAGGCATCTGCATCCCAATGCAAGGAGACACTGTGATTTGCTTTTTGAAAGAGTGCGATGACTTTTTCTTCAGCTGGTGTGAGTCTCGATAGACCCACAAAGTAGGTGTGGGTAGCGTCTGAATGAAATTCGAATTTTTTCTCTGCTAATCTCCGTGCTACTTGTGCATAATTCCATCGGTTGTGGGCATCACTTTCACTTTGGAAGTGATGATAAACAGCGCCGAGTTCATCCCAGAATTGCAAGAATTTTTGTTGTACTTCGGACAACGGATCTTGGTGCAAACTCCATGAATCGATGGCTTTGATGTCTTTGATATTTTGAAAGATCTGTTGGCCATCCACAAGGTATTGATCAACATCGTTGAAATCATTGAGTGCATGGGACGCCCATTTCATAAAGGCATTGAAATCTTCTGGTTCTTGGGCAACAGCCAAATAGCTTTTGTACAAATCCAAAGTAGATTCAAAACCCGCAATGTTTTGGATGGTGCTGATGGTCTGCAACCACTCCGGCAGAATCATAATTCTAGGTGGAATCAATGGGCCTTGATTCACTTCGAAAAGATGTTTTTTTAGAAACAGAGCCGCTCTTTTTCCGGGGACAATAACATGTACATGTTGCATTTGCTTTTCATGTTGTTGCAATAATGTTTGAGCGAATTGTTTTAAAAAAGAAGTCATCATTTGCCCAAGATATCAATTCTATTTCATCTTTGTGAAATGGTTGAAAAATTTCCTGTGTTCTTGAAAACTGCGAGCGGTACCAATTACTATTGTATTGTCTCAGAAACCCACGTGATCGAGTTTCAAAGGGTTGGTTCTCGGTTTATTCGTCAAGAATGGGAAGCCACTACATTGCCTGAACGTTGGTATTTGCACGATCTATTACAAAATACAAATGGCAACATTGAATCGATGACTTCGTCCGAATTTATAGCGTTGACAGGTTATTTGCCTTGAACAGAAAGGTGTTCATTATCCATTGTAGGAATAGCAAATCCATCTTGAAAAAAGTTCGAATTTAGAGACATGATAGTTTGGCAATCGAATATCGACTTAAAGCCTTGGAATACCTTCGGCATTTCTGTTCGCGCAAAGTGGATGGTGACCTGCACTTCGTTGGAAGAAATGCGAGAAGTAATTCAAGACGATCGCTGGAAGACCTTGCCGCGATTGGTGTTGGGTGGAGGAAGTAATGTGTTGTTTACCCGAGATTTTGAAGGAGTAGTATTGGTGAATCGATTGCAAGGAATTCGTCAAGTTTCAGAACAAGGTGATCAAGTTTTGGTTGAATCGGCTGCTGGTGAAGTTTGGCATTCGTTCGTTTTACATTGTATTCAAAAACAATGGGCGGGTGTCGAAAATTTGAGTTTGATTCCTGGATCGGTTGGAGCGTGCCCCATTCAGAATATTGGGGCTTATGGCGTTGAGATTAAAGATGTATTTGAATCGTTGGAGGCCGTGAATGCTGAATCAGGTGAGCTGCGCTCTTTTGATAAAGCTACTTGTCAGTTTGGTTATCGCGATAGCATCTTTAAAAACGCTGAGAAGGGCAAGTGGATCATTACTGCTGTGACATTTCGATTGTTTAAAACGCCCAAATGGAACATCCAATATGGTGACATCCAAAAAGAATTGGAACGTTTGGGATATAGTGAACCAACATTGGTAGGCGTGAGTCAAGCGGTGATGAATATTCGGCAGTCCAAATTACCCGATCCAAAGGTGTTGGGCAATGCAGGAAGCTTTTTCAAAAACCCAGTGATTGAAGCCGACTTGTATGAATCCTTGCTGCAAGAATTTCCATCGATGCCATCTTACCCAGCGGGACCCGGTAAAGTAAAAGTTCCTGCGGGTTGGTTGATTGAGCATTCCGGTTGGAAGGGTCATCGCGCAGCGCATTGCGGTGTCAATGAAAAGCAGGCCTTGGTGTTGGTCAATTTTGGAGAAGCAACTGGAAATGAGGTCTACGACTTGTCCACGCAAATTGTCAACGATATCACCCAACGATATCGCATTACCTTAGAACGAGAAGTCAATATTTTGTAATTGTTAGAAGGCTGCGCAGGGCACAATCTTTCTTTTGCTCTTCACCTTCACAGCCATGTTGTACACAAGTGTCAATTCGTGTGCTCCAGCAGAATTGCCCGCTCCCAAAGAAGAAACAGTAACATCATAGCTATAACCGAGGTTGTAAGCTCCGGCTTGAATACCCACCAAGAAGGCCAAGGCGTCGCGGTTGGGAAGTCCGTAGCCGTTCGATTTCACGGGCAATCCGCGGTACCAAACCCCCATGAACAACGGCTTGAATTCATAAGAGAATCCCAAATCCAGTTGATCAAATTTTCCTTGTGACATGTAGTTGGCAGCAATCAAGATGTGGTGATCCAAACGACCCAATGAATGGCCTTTGATTCTGAAACGTTTTCCGCCATGCATGGAGTAGCGAATTGGAATCAAGGAGCTATTGGTTTCAAATAAACTCTCATCGGGAGTATTCAAATGCACGGCAGAAGCGCCAAACCAAAGGTCTGGACCGTAAACCAATATTCCTGCTCCCGTATCAAAAAACTGCTTGGATAAACCTGGATACGTTTCGAGCGATGTAGAAGCATTGTTGCGAATCAACTGATCATAGAAAGTGAGGTTGTTGAAGTCGACACTTCTGGAGCCAATCGACAATTGAATCGCTGGTCTTATATACCAATTTTTTTTGATGCGTGTTTCGTAAGCGTATTGAACGTTGAAAGAGCTTCTGGCGAGATTGCCTACTCCTGCAACATCCTTTTGAACAACCACGCCAATTCCACTTTTCATGGAGTTGATATACGTGTCAAAAGATGCGACATAGCTTCTGTATCCGCTGGGAATTCCCAACCATTGGTTTCGGTATTGCAAGGCAAATCGAGATTGCAAACTTGCACCAGCAAAGGCAGGGTTCATGACCGTGGGTACTGCGTAGAATTGAGTGTACTGCTGATCCTGAGAAAAGGCAGCGCTCGACATTCCTACAAACAATAAAATGAATAGCCAATATTTTTTCATATTCATCAATTTCTAATCAGTGTGACTTGTCCCACCAGGCTGAAAGATTGTCCATTTTGGAAAATCCCATCGGCTTTCCAAATATACACGTCTTGCTGGCAAATTCGTTCTTTGTAATATCCATCCCAACCTTTTTGAATGTCTTCAGATTGGAAAATAAGCTCACCCCATTTGTCATAGATCGACAGCGTGTATTTTTCGATTCCCTCGTATTTCGGGAAGAATACATCGTTGTCATAACTATTGACATCGATTGAACCATCCGTTGGTCCGCGCAATGAAGGCGTAAATGCATCAGGGAACTCAATACTTCCACCACCGATCGCGTTGACAGCGCCAAATTGGGTCAGTGTATCGGGACAATTGAATTCATTGTTGACGATCAACTGTATGTCGTATAATCCAGTTTGGGTATAGACATGCGAAGGTTCAAAGGTCGTGTCCGTTTTTCCATCCCCCCAATGCCATTCGTACTGATTGGCATCTTGGCTAATGTTGACCGTGAAGATAGGTTGTTGCGGAACCACCACCTGATCGGGCGTCACCGTGAAAATGGCTTGCGCTCTTGGATGAACGGTCACTGCCATGAAGTGTGTAGCGGTGTCGAGTTGACCGTTGTAACCAATAACAACCAGTCGGATGTCATAGGTGCCAGGAATATCAAATACGTGAACGGGGCTGCTATTGATCGAAGCGCCACCATCTCCAAAGTCCCACAGCCAACCTTGCGCAAATAGAGAAGTGTCTTGGAAACTGACTGTTAAAGGTGCACAGCCGATGCTATCTCCGATAAATCCTGCAACAGGATCGGGTGAAAGAATTTGTACCGAGGTAAAAGCCGTGTCACTGCAGAAACCATTGCTGGCATAAAGCAAGACATTGTAATTGCCCCAGGTTGGATAAACGTGGTCGCTCGGCGTTGTCGTATTGGCCAAAGTGCCATCGCCCAAATCCCAGATATAATTGGTCACCAAGTTGCTGACCGAATTGTTGGAGAAAGCTACGGGACTTGGCCATGTTTGCGGATTGGGTGTGGCGGCAATTGCAGCCAACGGTACCGGATATACATGCACTTGTTGGCTTTGTGTTTGGCTGCAACCAAAAGCATTGTGTACGGTCAAAGTGATCGTGTACAAGGTGTCAGAAAGTCCAGTCGTGAAAGTGTGCTGTGGGTTGATAGCACCAGAAGTTCCACCATCGCCAAAATTCCAATTGTAAGATGTTGCGCCCACACTTTGATTCAAAAATTGTCCACTAAACGGAGTACACCCTTGCGGGTTTGCGCTAAAATCAGCGACCAATCCCGCAGGGATGGTGATGGGCAGTGAATAATGCGAATAGCATCCAGCAGCAGTCATTGCTGTCAAAGTGATGTTATTCGTCACTGGTGAAGAGGTTAGATTGAAGAAGTTGTGTTGGTGAATGTCTTGTTGGTTGATACTGGTTTCGCCAGTTCCATAATTCCAAGAGTAGGTATCTGCACCAACGCTTCCATTGTCCAATGTAACCGTCACAGGATAACAACCCGTTGTATCGGTAATCGCGAAGAAAGCGATAGGAGTTCTGTGAATGACGATCTCTTGCGAAGTTGTATCGCTGCAACCCACATTTGAGGAGGCAATCAATTGTACTGTGAATGTGGTGTCATTGTACACCGGATTCGCATAAGTATGTGATGGACTGTTTAAAGTGCTTGTTCCACCATCTCCGAAGCTCCATTGATAATGATCCGCTGCAGAAGAAGCATTTTGAAAAGCAGTATTGATCGGCGCGCAGTCTTCTCCTGAATTGATGATGGTGAAATCTGCATGCACGGCTGGATAAAGCGTAAAGGCATGTTGGGCAGTATGTCCACAACCTTGTGGAGTATTGATGGTGACGGTGATGTCGTAGACATGCACCTGAGAATCAGGATTGGTAAACAAGTGCGTCAAAGTATCTTCAGAACTAATCTCCGTTGTCCCATCTCCCCAATTCCACGCATAGGAAGAGAAATCATCCCCTGTTCGGATGACTTGCACCAATGCTGGTTCACAGGAGGCGTTGCCATTGATGACAAAATCTACCTCAGGAGTGTGCGCAACCACAACATTGAGTGAGGCCGTGTCGCTGCAGCCATAAGTGGAAGTGGCAATCAAAGTGGCCAAGTAGGTGGTGTCGCTTTGTGCTGAAGCCGTGTAGAGATGAATACTCTGCGCGCTGCTGGATGAAGTGCCGTCCCCAAAATTCCAATTGAATTGCTGTGCTGCAGCGCTGTTATTGACGAAGTTGGCTGCGTAAGGCGAGCAATTTTGGTCGGGATTCATCAATGTAAATTGAGCATGCACTTCAGGATACAAGGTGAAGTTTTGCGTATAACTGTCACTACACCCACTCACCGATGAAGTACTCAAAGTGATGTTGTAGTTGTGTACAAAATCGTCAGGATTGGAAAATGTGTGGTTCAGTGTATCCAAGTTCGAAAAAGTGGTATTTCCATCTCCCCAATTCCAAGTGAAATTCGTTCCGTCATCACTGGTGTTGATGAACTCAACCACTGCGGGTTCGCATGCTGCGTTGGCGCTGATTGTGAACGAAGCATTGGGAGCAGGAGCAACGGAAAGGGTCGATTGAAGTGTGTCGTAACATCCAAAAGGAGATCGCGCAATCAATGAGATATTATAGGTGGTTGGCAAGCCGCTGATACTGTTGAAAGTATGCTGCGGCTGCGGCAATGTCGATGTTCCGCCATCCCCGAAATTCCATTGAAATTGCGTGGCACCCAAGACATAAGGCATGTTCACCGTTAGGGGGCTGCAACCCGAAAGATTTTCGGTGGTCAAGTTAAAATTAGGCGCGGGGAAAACAGCCACTGTTTGCATGGTGGTGTCATGACAGGCTCCGTTTGAATAAGCAATCAGTTGCACATCGTAAAACTGTACATCTACACCAGAAGCAGAGAAGACATGACTGGGTTGTGTTTCTGTACTGGTATTGCCATCTGCAAAATTCCAACTATAACTGACTGCATTTTGCGAGTCATTGATGAAATTCACTGATTGTGGACTACACGTAGGCGTGATGTTTTGCAAATGGAAATTGGCCAATGCGCCTGCCGTTACGTTGATATTGTGGGTCACAGTGTTGGTGCAGCCGTGTTCTGAAGTTGCGGTCAACTGAACATGGTACACCTGGTTGGAACTGCCTAATGCAACAAAGGTATGAGCAGGATTGCTCAAGGTATCCGTTTCACCATCGTTGAAATTCCAACTGTATTGGATGGCGCCGGTTGAGTTGTTTTGAAAGTCAACATTCAAAGGGCTACACCCTGAAGAAGGCGTATTGCTGAAGTTGGCAGTAGGAAGGCCAAACACAGTGATCGTTTGGTACAAAGTGTCTCTGCATGTTCCCCTTCTCGCTATCAATCGAACGGTATAATCGCCAGCAGCATTGTAGGTGGTATTGGGAGAAGATTGTGTCGAAGTATTGCCATTGCCAAAATTCCAGTTGAAATTATTGGGGTTGCCCGTGCTTTCTTGGTTGAAAGAAACGGTCTGTCCGACACAGGGATTGCTCACACTGAAGGCCGCAGTGGGTGTGTTGTTGATGGTGATTGTTTTGGTTGCTGTTCCTGTGCAACCATTATTCGCAGCTACATTCAAAACCACATTGTAATTGCCATTACCAACAAACCATTGTGCCGGTGGAGTGGTTCCAATATAAGTTTGACCATTATCAAAATCCCATTGGAAATTGGTAGGATTACCTACAGAGGTTTGTCCAAAGGTGACCAATAACGAGTCGCATCCAACATCGGCAGAATAGGTGATGGTGGCGCTGGGAGCGGGAAGTACAACAATCGTGTGTACGGCAATGTCGTTGCAAGAACTTGCGGTGCTGGATTGACTGATACGGAATTGGATGGTTTTGATTCCGGCAGAATTGAACGAATAGTTCACAGGGCCAGCGGGCAAAGTTTGCCAAGTTCCATTGAAATTCCATTCGTAGATATTACCACCCTGATTGAGCGGTGTGAATGTGATGCTTTGTCCGACACAAAGAGTGTCTTGCGGAAAGCTAAATTCAGCCACAGGGGGATTCACGATGTGGACGATTTGCGTATCTGTCGCGACACCGCAATAACTGCTGTCGAGCAAGATGATGGTATAGTCACCTACCCCCGGAAATGCGGCCACATGCGCCGAGTTTGGCGGATAGGGAAGCCAAGCTGTTTCCGTATTGGCGCCAACTTCACTCACCGTTCCAAAAGTCCATTTAACCAATCGCTGGTAAATGTTTCCTTGGTTGTAGCAATTGCGTGTTCCTGTATTGGTGAAAGAAAAAGTGGTGTCGGGATAACAATGCGTTACACTGGCCACGCCAATGTTGGGCTGATCCTTATCCCAAAGATGGATCGGATTGAATGTGGCAATCGATGAATTTCCTTGCAATTGATTGCAATAATTTTCAGCCGTAAGCGTGACTTGGGTTTCGCAATTGACGGCACCGGGATCGTAAAAATGTTCGATTACCTGATTCAAGTTCGAATAATCAACAGCCAAAGTTTGTCCATCTCCAAAGTCCCACACAAACTGCGTGGTGGCGGATACATTGGTACTGCTGTTGGTGAAGTGCAAACTCGCGGGTACACAGGCCTGGGTGCCGAAACCAAAGGGAATCTGAATGGATGCGGCAGTGGGTTGCTCCATAACGACAACGCCTGTCACAACACAAGAAGAGCTGACTTGAGAAATGGTGACCACAAAGGTGTCTACTGCAGCGGCGTAAGTATGCGGAATGATAACGCCGGTATTGAATCCCGTTACAGACTGGATGGCGGAACCATCGCCCCAATTGATGCTGGCGTCTCCCCAGTTGCTGGTGGTTTGGAGATTGAATAAAAAATCACCACCCGAGCAGCTATACCAATAGGGATGACTGGAAGGATCTCCTTCATTGTCCAAAACTTTTGGGCATGTTTGTCCGAAAAGTCCGAACTGAAAAAACAATAAAATTGCAGCAAACAGAACTCTCATAATCTGTATACGAAGTTCCGTTAGAAAGGTTGTCTTTTTAAACGCTTTTTGAGAGGTTTTTAGCGTTTCAATGTTAATGTTGAGATGCCGTCTTGATTTGATCCACAATTCGAGCAACAGCAGGGCATACAAGGGTGTTGCGGTAGGTCAATTCCAAAATTTGACTCATGTTTTTCCGATCGGTATGGGGATATTCTCGGCATGCCTTGGGACGAAATTCATAAATTTTACACTTGTTGTCGGTGTCCAAAAAGACGCATGGTGATTGATTCAATACCCAATCACCATCTTCGTCGATGTGCAAATATTTTTGGGTCAGTTCTGATGGTCGGATGCGCAAATGTTGTGCGATTCTTTCAATGTCAATATCTCTGAAAATGGGACTGGTGGTCTTGCAACAATTGGCACATTCCAGACAATCCACTTTTTCGAAAAGTGTTTCATGTTGTTCATGGAATAACTCATCCAGACGTCGATTGTTTTTTTGATTCAACAACCACTTTTTGTTGGTTTTTTTTTCGGTCTTCCCTTTGTCTAACCACTTCTTGTATTCTTCATTCATGGGGATCCTTGAATTGTGGGTTTTTGATAAAAGCAGTGTCCGATAAACATTTTAAAAAGGCAATCAAATCACTTTTTGAAGTTGATGAAAGTTGCAATCCGCCAGAAGTGAATTTCATGAAGGAGTCAATGGTGGTGGAGGGATGTCCTCCACTGTTGTAATGCTCTACAACTTCGCTGAGTGTCGCAAAGCGTCCGTCATGCATATATGGTGAAGTAAATTCGATATTCCGCAAAGTGGGTGTTTTGAATTTTCCGCTGTCCAATGGATGCAGTGTGACATTGTATCTTCCAGGATCTGCAGAAAAATGGACATCCAGTCCATTGTTATGAAAAAGTCCATCGGTCATTTGCATCGCACCAAATCCATGACAATGGAAACAATCTGCCCCATACGAGCCTCCTGGCACTTGATCGGGACTTCCGCCTTCGGTGGTAAATAATACAAAACCTCTGTATTCGGAATCGGTGAAAGTGTATTGTCCAATTCGTTGTTTGTCAAATTTAGACCCCGCACTAACCATAGTTCGAATAAAACTTGCAATGGCTTTTGCTGCGCGATGTTTGGTGATTTTTGGACTTCCAAATGCAGCTTTGAATAAGGGTGGGTACAGGGTGTCTTGGGCTAGTTTTAAAACGACATCATCCCACTGCTCATGCATTTCAATGGGATTTTCAACGGGATCTAAAATCTGGGCTTCCAATGTTGGACGTCGCCCATCCCAGAAGAAATATTGACTCCAACCCAAATTCACCAATGGCATGGACTGTCTGTTGCCAATGGTTCCATTGACGCCCAAAGAAAATCGAGCGCTGTCCGAAAAACTATGATTGGGGGCATGACAACTGCCGCACGAAATACTGTTGTCCAAACTCAATTTCTTCTCCCAAAATAAATACCGTCCCAATTCGACACTTTCGTTTGTCAATGGATTGTCGGATGGAATATCCATCGGCGGAAAAAATGGTGGAACCTGAAGATTGTATGGGGTAGTGGATGAAAAGTCGTCTGGTTCTTCCGTGTCGCCCTGACCATCGTCCATCACGTCATATCGACAGGCATAGGCAAAGGCCACAATGAATAGAATGAGTGCAATATGAAATCGACTGGTTTTCATTCAGACAAAGGTAACCACCTTTCATTTTGAACAGCATTCCAATCCGTTAATGTCATCAAAAAGGCAAGCAAATCTTTTTTCTCTTCTTCGGTCCAGTTCATGGGACGAATGGAATGACTCTTCTGCGCGCGATTCGCATCTCCTCCGCGGTTGTACAATGCGATAACGGAATCCAATCGATCCACCATTCCATTGTGAAAATAAGGAGGTGTTAATTCGATGTTGCGAAGGGTGGGTGTTTTGAATTTGAATCGATCGGACGAATGATAACTTTCTCGCTCCTTCCCTAAATCTAAAGTGTCTTTTAAACCAATATCGTAAAATTGAAAATCAGTAAACAATGGAGGGATGTGACAGGTGGAACATTTGGCCGTGGAAGAATTGAAAATCTTCCAACCTCTTTGCTCGGCGGGTGTGAAACTTTCTGTTTTGTGGTACATCACTCGATCGAAATGACTGTCCAAGCTCACCAAGCTTCGCTGAAATTGAGCCAATGCGCGAACAACAACAAAATAGTCCAAGGGTCGATGAAAAGCGGTCTGGCTCATCTGATCGTAACAGGGATCTTCTAAAATTGTTGTCGGCAAAGATTGGGCACTACCCATCATTTCGTGTGCCGAAAGCAGTGGCGCAAGACTTTGCATTTCCAAACTCTTTACGCCGCCTTCCATCATGAAATAAGGCGACCAAGCCAAGTTGAATAAAGTAGGCGAATTTCGATTGCCTTGTTTTTGATGCGCACCTTTGGCAACCGATTGCCCATCTGTAAACGCCATGGACAATTGGTGACAGCTGCCACAAGATGTGCTGCCATCTTGAGAAAGTCGGGTATCGTAAAATAATTTTCTGCCCAACTCAATGGCGCAAAAATTCATGGGGTTATCAGCAGGTATTGCAGGTTGCTTTAAAATACCATAGGTTCTAATTTTCGCCGATCGATTGTCGCAATTGCAATTGGATTCCTGAAAAGAGCAGGAAGCCATTAAGATGAAAAGTCCCAAGAATAGACCTGCCTTCATTATGGAATCGAAAATGCACTTTGGTACAAATCCATCGCGCGAATCGCCAAGGGTAAATTGCCTGTTGTGTGGGTCAAATAATCGACAGCAAAGTCCATTGTGTCTGTATCATTCCAAAAGCACTTTTGGGCATCGAATAGAATATTAAATTGTTGTGCACCGCCAGCGGCAACAGTAACCTCAGGAACATTCAACGTGATGGTTCTGTACAAAGTGTCATCGCCACAATGGTATGCAATGGGATCGATCATCGGTAAATTTTCAGAGCCGGTCAATTCACACTTTCCATTGAGTTGGTAGAAAATATAACCGGTATTCCAAGTCCAAAAAAGACCAGCAGAACCTGCGACACTCAATGGGTGACTATTGGCATAAGTGGTGGGATCGACATTGGTGTTGAGCTGAGCAGGAACGCCCAAAGAAAATCGAATGGCTTTGATAGTGGCGGGTCTTCCTTCTATGGATATGGTTGGATCTGCAAACCAATTCACCAAGGCAATGTCTTTTAATACAATCGAAGAATCTTGGTTGTCAATCAATTCTACTTGACTAATGTATCCTCTGAGATCTTCAAACAAAACGCGCCGTTGAAATGCGTCGCGGTATGTTTGTCCTTGAATCAAATCTTGGTTCTGGTATTGGGTAATCCAATGAATAATATAATTGGATTTTGTGTTGGAATCTGGACCATTCGGCTCTTTGCAGGCTGAGCATTGCGATAGAAAAATGGCCAACCCCAAAAGACCGAAGATATTTTTCAATTGATTCATCCTCTAAAATTATATCAACAATGAATAACTTGCTGTTAAATGGCGAATAAAGTCTTTTATTTTCGTCAGTAATGAGAGTTCAATCACCACGATTTTGGGTTTGTCGCAGTTCCGCGGGTAGTGGAAAAACATATAGTTTGGTCAAGCAATATTTGCGTCTTTGTTTGCGAGAAGAAGCAGCCGATCGCTACACGCATATTTTGGCGATTACTTTTACCAATAACGCTGCTTCAGAAATGAAGAAGCGTATTCTCGATCGTCTGCATGATTTTTCGCAGGGAACTTCGCTACCTGATTCCAGCGGTGCCAAAGAGTTGTTTCTGGAAATTGCACAAGATCTTTCATTGGATCCTTTTACTCTGGAAGAACGAGCGCAGAAAACGTTGACCCATATTCTGCATCATTATCACCGTTTCTCTGTTTCTACCATCGATGCTTTTATTCATCGCATCGTTCGATCTTTTGCGCGGGATTTATGGATGCATCCTGATTTTGATATTGAGATGGATGCAGATCGCGTCTTGGAAGAGGTGGTAGATCGATGCTTGGATCAAACAGGGAAAAATGAAGCTTTGACCCAATACCTCAAGCGGTTGGTGCAGTTCCAAATGGATGAGGGAAAGACTTGGAATCCCAAATCGGTGATGATGGATTTTGCCAAGACGATGTACAACGAAAAAGGCATGGAGGCTTTACAGCGTCAGCAGGATTTGAAGTTGGAAGATTTTTCAAAGGTCTTTTTGGAATTGATCAAATGGAGAGACCAATTGGCAAGCAAGCCTATAGCCTTTGCCAAGCGAGCTGTAGAGTTACTAGAGAGTTGCTCAATCGAGTTCAAGGAACATCATTATTATGGTGGTCAACAGTACACCAAGTTGAAAACGCTTTCTCAATCGGTGGTTGTTAATGACGTTGCAAATCCATTCATGAGTGCTGAACTTTCTTCTAGATGGATATCGGCGATGGAATCCAATTGGCATCGAATCAAAGGAAAGGATCCGGTAAAAGCAAGTTTTGAATCAAACGCGGAAGAGATTACCAAAAATGTTTTGGAACTCTGGGCGTGGTACCGCAGCGAGGAAATCAGAACTTTCTATTTGGTGGATAAATGGATTGCGAATTTCTATGCATTGGGGCTTGTCCATTATTTGTATGATGTTGCAGAAGAGTTGAAATTGGAAAGAAATTTTTTGATGATTCAAGATTTTCATCAAGTGATTTCAAAAGTGATTATTGACAATCCAGCTCCTTTTATTTATGAAAAAGTAGGTGAGCGATATGATGATCTTTTGTTCGATGAATTTCAAGATACCTCACAATTGCAATGGCGCAATTTCTTGCCTTTGGTCCACCAGAGCCTCTCCAAAGGAGGTGAAGTTTTCATAGTAGGTGATGGAAAGCAGAGTATTTATCGTTGGAGAAATGGTGATGTCAAACAATTTGTTCAATTGCCGAATGTGCCCATGAACGAAGGCCTGCAAGGATTAAAGGATTTGCTGGACAATAGTTATCAGCCCATGCATTTGGCTACCAACTTTAGAAGTTTTAAAAATGTAGTATTGTTCAATAATGCAATTTTCGAAAAATTGCGTTCGCGCATGACGCCTTTGATGGCTGCTGTTTATGAGGGGCAGGAACAAGCGATTCAAAGCAAACACGATGGAATGGTGCAATGGAATCTTTTCCAAGATGAAGAAAGAGCAAGAGAGCATTTGATCACAGAGTTGGTGGCGCAAGTGCGCGAGTGCCAACAGGCAGGATTTGCCTTATCCGACATTGCGATATTAACGAGAAAAGGAAAAAAGGATGCTGGCCCTATTGCGCAAGCGCTCAAAGAAGCCGGAATTGCCATCAATACCCAGGATAGTTTTTTATTGGCTCAGTCGCCCAAAGTAAGATTGATCATGGCCTACTTGGCTTATCTCGCTAAGCCAAAAGAGTTGTTTTATCGTTTCGATCTCGTGCGATCTATCGGAGAGGTTTTTACGAATGAATTTGATCGGCACCAGGCGATCCTTTCTTCGATTGTTGTGGTCAAGAGAAAAGACCATGATCGCCATGAATTGGGTGATATAGCCGGGGTGATCAATCAGTGGAACGATAAACTTCCCATGACATGGACGCCGGGATCTTCTGCTTATGACATGGCTAGGCTGGCCGTTGCAACCATGCGAATGGAAGTAGATGAATACATTGAGTTTTTGTTGGATCAATTGTCGCAGAAGTCACAAATCTGGGGGTATTATCCAACCGAGGTGGTGCGTTGGTGGGACAAGGCCAAACAAAAGCTATGTATCAATAGCAACGTCAGCAATGATGCCTTACAAATTATGACGGTCCATCGATCAAAAGGTTTGGAATTTCCGGTGGTGATTTATCCGCGTTTTCAATCCAAAAAACCCAGCCAGCAAATCTGGGTACCGGTCAATGAAAAAAATATTCCCATCAAGGATGCGCTCCTTAATTTCTCTGGTGATGCGCCCAAATATTTTCATCCAGATGCATTTTTTGATGAATATGAAGAGGGCGTTTTGGATACGCTGAATTTGATGTATGTGGCGCAAACACGAGCTGTCCAACGATTGTATATTCTGCAAGAAGATAAAGATGCGGGAAGTGAAGCAACAGAAGGGGAAGGATGGTCTGATGGAGCGGTTGCAAAAAATATCTCTGATTGGATGCGTGATAACGCAGCGTCTTTGAGTGAAACCAGTTGGCTTTGGGGGAAGAAAGAAAATGCAATTCAAGAAAAGAGAGAACTGCCTATTGTACAGATTGAATCATTGAATGAAGCGGAGGATTTTCGCGAATTAAAAATTAGATATTCTGCTACCAAGCGTCATCAACCTTATGTCAATAGAGCATCATTGAGAAAAGGAGAACTTTACCATGCTTTTTTACAAAGTCTTTTATTGTTTCCAGATGAAAACAGTCAATGGCTATATACCGCTCAAAAAGGTTTTGATTTGACATCAGAAGAGAAACTTGAATTGAATCAACTCAAGAGTGATGTGATGGCATCCAGTGAATTCAAACAGTGGTTGCAATTGGAGGGTACTTGGTTTATAGAACAACCCATGATCATTGGCAAGGCAGATGAAATTAGACCGGATGCATATTGCGTGCAAAAGGAGGGTATTGTACTCATTGATTTTAAAACAGGAAAAAGAAAAAATGAGGACCAATTACAAGTCAATCAATATTTACGTGTTTTAACTGACATCTGGAAACTTCCGGTTAAAGGATTTTTGTATTACACAAAAGAACACGCATGTATAGAATTATACTAAGTTTATTATTGCTCGTCACTCCCTTTGCTATGAAGGCACAGGGCCCTGATGATTTGGTGAAACATGGCAAAGTATTGCCTGGAAAAATCAAATCTGATGTTGTATCAGAAACCAAGGCAGCAGCATGTGCTCCAGCTACCGGAATTCGAGATTTGGAATGGAACAATGTCAACGCATTGATTGAAACAGGTGGGTCTTTGTGGCAAGACCGAGCCAATGGTCGTTCTCATTATTTTGTTCCCAAAGCGGGAAATACATCCGTGCTTTTTGCGGGATCATTGTGGATGGGCGGAATTTCTCCTGATCAACAATTGAAGATGGCAGCTATTCTTTATCGTTACAATGGTAATGACTATTGGCCAGGACCATTGACGAATGATGGAACCGCAGCCACTAATGCAGGTCAATGTGAGCAGTGGGATCGATTTTATGTTTCTTATCGACAAGATGCTCAACGACAACGACAGTATTTCGAATGTTTAAATACGGCTGGATGCAATGTGGATGAAGCCATGGGCGGAGCTTATTCTATCCCGAATTATTTCTATGAATACCCAGCCATGGGCAATGCTGCTGAGGGACAAGACTTGTATCTCGCACCATTTTATGATTTTGACAATGATGGGGTATACGCGCCCGAAAATGGTGACTATCCTTGGTTTGACTTTGCCCGTGAAATTGATTGTGCTGCGCGAAAGAGAGAGGACATCGTTCCACTCTACGGTGATGTCAATTATTTCTGGGTTTTCAATGATAAAGGAAATGCCCATACGGAATCACAAGGTCAGCCCATTGGAATGGAAATTCGGGCCCAGGCTTTTGCTTTTAATACCAACGACGAAATCAACAACATGACTTTCTACAATTATGTTTTGATTAACCAAGGCACGCAGACGCTGACAGAGACCTATTTTGGAACTTGGATCGATTGTGATCTTGGCGGGCATACCGATGACTACGTTGGATGCGATGTGCAACGGGGTTTAGGGTATGGCTACAATGGTCCTGCTGTGGACAATCCAACGGGTTTGTCACCGGGTTATGGCGCTTTTCCTCCGGCTGTAGGAGTGGATTTTTTCGAAGGCCCTTATCAAGATGCCGATAATCAAGACAACCCATTGACGGCGGATATCATTGAAGCCACCGACCAAAAAGGGATTCCCTACAAAGGAATTGGAATTGGTTACGGCGATGGAATTGTAGATAACGAGCGATTTGGAATGCGGAAATTCTTGTACCATGGTTCAGGAACAGGTCCTTCTGGTTATCCAACTGTTGCTGTACATTATTACAACTATTTAAAAGGCTATTGGAAAAATGGTCAACGAATGGCTTATGGCGGAAATGGTCTGTCTGCCGCTTCTGGAGCAGACTTGTCGATAGGTGCGGATTATATGTTCCCAGGTGATACAGATCCTTATCAATTTGGAACCATGGGTGCTCCAGCGGAACCATGGACAGAAGTGAGCAGTGGCAATCCGCCGGGTGATCGCCGGTTTATGCAATCTGCAGGTCCATTTACCCTGGAGCCTGGTGATTACAACAACATTACCGTAGGGGTAGTATATGCGCGAAGTATGAGCGGGACGCCTTTCGAATCGGTCAATTTGGTTCGTGCTGCGGATGATAAAGCGCAGGCGTTGTTTGATAATTGTTTCGAGTTGATTTCCGGACCGGATGCGCCGGACGTGAGTGTTCGCGAATTGGATCGTGAGATTATTCTCATGTTGTCCAATGACAATAGCATGAGTTCCAATTACAATGAAAACTATTCATTGTTGGATCCTACTATTCCAGAGACAGATTCACAATTGAATCCGTTGTCGGAAGAAGATCGCAGATACAAGTTCGAAGGATACATGGTGTATCAATTGGTGAATGCCAAAGTAACCAGTGCTGATTTGTACGATATTACAAAATCACGGCTTATCGCACAATGTGATATTCAAAATGGAATCACCAACGTAATCAATTTTGAACGTGATCCGGAATCGGGTTATATCTCTCCAGAATTAAAAGTCCAGGGTGCCGATCAGGGTATACGTAGAAGTTTTCAAGTCAAGACGGATGCATTTGCACAAGGCAACAATCGCCTCATCAATCACAAAACCTATTACTTCATGGTTGTTGCTTATGGATACAACAACTATGAGTCCTACAACTTGACCTCCGGCGTTGGGCAATCACATCCTTTCTTGGCTTCTCGTAAATCTGTATTCGGCGGTATCCCAGTAATTTCTGCCATTCCGCATCACAATCAACCTGCTTTTGGTGGTTCTATTCTACAAGCCAATTATGGCGATGGAATTGCTTTAACCCGTATCGAAGGAAAGGGAAATGGTCTCAATGAAATGAGCCTCGATCCAATTACTGAAAATGAAATTTTATCGAATATTCATTCGAGTGAATGTACCTACTTGCCTGGGATGGGTCCTGTCAATGTCCGTGTAGTCGATCCGTTGGCTCTGCCGGCTGCCGATTTTGAATTGTCTTTGGAAGCAACCGATCAAGATGACGAAAACCCGGATCATCTGTATTGGCAATTGTTGAATAAAACAACAGGGGATACGGTTACCTCAACGCATTCTTTCCGAATCGGAGGCGAGGATTTGATATTGGTGTACGGGATTTCTATTGATTGGAGTGACTATGTTTTCAAGGTGAATGATACCACGTTACTCAATTTTTATACAGACCTTATTTCAGGGAACATGGAATTTAAAAATCCGGGTAGCCCTTGGTATGTCGGTATTCCAGATGGTGAGGGATATTCTGAAAACAATTGGATTAGGGCTGGATCAATCAAGACGATTGCAAACGATCCATTGACCTCATTTGAGCAATTGTACGATGACTTTCAACAAGGTGATGATTCTCCTTCTGTCAAGCATCCGTTTACCGACGAGTGGGAGAACTATGAGAGTGCGGTGGGTGGAACTTGGGGACCTTATTGTTTAGCTGCCTACTCAATATTGAATTTTGATGATGATGGAGATCCTTCCACCCCAGGCAAAACCATGAACAATGTAGCGCCAACCATGAATGGAATTGAAGGGGATAATTTCCTCTTGGATCCTGCGCGCAACAGTTGCATCCGAGGATTGAATAATGTCGATGTTGTCTTTACGGATGATCAATCCAAATGGACACGTGTGCCGGTTTTCGAAGAAAATGCCAATGGTCTGGCAGAGGATGTCGATGGTATCGATAATGGTACACCGAGTAAGATGAAATTGCGTCACCATTTATCAGTCGATAAAAATGGGAAAATTGCGGGTGAAGCTGGTTACAATGCTGCCGAAGGGGACTTCAATGGTGCTCAACCGTGGGGAATGGGGTGGTTCCCTGGCTATGCCATTGATATTGGTACAGGTGAACGTTTGAATATGGCTTTCGGTGAAGATTCATGGTGTTTGGGAGAAAATGGAAATGATATGATTTGGAATCCAACTGCCAATTTAATTTCCCCGCAAGGATTCGGTCAAGTTGCCGCAGGTCAACATTGGATTTATGTGTTCAAAAACTTTGCAGGTGAAGTCAACAGCGCATCCCTCGTTCCTGCATACGATAATGGACAGTTTTTATTCGGTCAATTGGGAAATCCAAATCTTACAACGAGCAATTGGAAAAAAGTATTTCGCGCTTGCACATGGGTAGGATCAGCTGCTTTGAATCCTGGATTTGAAATGGAAAGTATTGAAGATGGATTGATCCCGAATGGAAATACTTTGCGCATTCGATTGCGCGTTGCGAAGAATTTTGAAAAATTCAAGTTTGATGGCGGTGATTTAAGTGATGTGAGTTTGGCAAAAAATAATTGGAGACCGTTGTATCGATTCAGTACCAAAGGAATTGCTCCCATCATGGATAATAACACGGCGTTGACCAACGCCTTGGACATGATCAACATCGTTCCCAATCCATACTATGCTTTCAGTTTGTATGAAACGAGTAAGTTGGACAATCGTGTGAAGATTACCAATTTACCGGAAGAGTGTACGGTAACCATTTATGACATGAACGGAACAAGTATCCGTCAATTCAAAAAGGCTGATCCATTGACCAGTATTGATTGGGACTTGAAAAACAATAAAAATATTCCTATCGCCTCAGGTACCTATATCATACACATTGAGGTTCCAGGAGCTGGAGAGAAAGTCTTGAAATGGTTCGGCGTAATGCGACCCGTAGACTTGGATAATTTCTAATCGAAATTAATGACCTGCAACGTGGCCAGTACTATCAGCAGCAGCTGTGTGCAAAGTATCCATTTCAGCGGCAGTTGAATCTTTGTGCTCAATTTTGATTTCACTGAAATCTCCACCCAATTGTGGTTTTGGTGCAACAACATGGTTATTAACCGATACGAAAAGCAATGTAAGCATTACAGCGATCGGGATAATCAACCACAACAATGGAGATTTTTCTGAAGAGTGATTTTGAGCCATGTCTTAAAATTTAGTGGCACGAAAATAATCAAATTCCACTAAATTCCAAGTTGCTATGTTTATAGCCTGTCATAAATCACCTTATCTTTAAGGCATAATTGGTAAACTCATGGAGAAAAAAAGATCCATTCTTTCGTCATTGGCCCACGAAGCTGCATTGTCACCTAAAGAAGAAATGCTGGAAGTATCCAAGCACAAATATCATTTGACAATCGGCATTCCCAAAGAAACCAGTTTTCAAGAAAGACGCGTTGCCTTGGTGCCGGAGTCTGTTGGCTTGTTGGTCAATAACGGACATGAAGTAATTGTAGAAACCAACGCAGGAACGGAATCCAAGTTTTCTGATCATGATTACAGCGAAGCGGGAGCAACCATCGTTTATAACAAAGCCGATGTTTTTAAAGCGGATATTTTGTTGAAGGTAGCACCGCCAAGCTTAGAAGAAATAGATTTGATGCCAGGGAAACAAACCTTGGTTTCTGCACTTCAATTGAGTGCGCAAAAGGAAGAAATGTTTCGCTCTTTGGCCGCAAAGAAAATAACGGCAGTGGCTTGGGATTATATCCAAGACGAAGCAGGAATTTTCCCTGTGGTTCGTGCAATGGGTGAAATTGCGGGATACACTTCTGTTCAAATTGCATCAGAGTATTTGTCCCACAACCACGGGGGTCAAGGCCTCATGTTTGGCGGAATTTCAGGAGTACGACCCACAGAAGTGGTCATTCTAGGAGCTGGAACAGTGGGCGAATTTGCCACCCGAGCTGCCATCGGATTGGGCGCCTCTGTTAAATTATTTGACAACGACATTTATCGATTGCGTCGCTTGCAAAATGATTTGGGAATGCGTATTTGGACGTCTACAATTTTGCCTTCAGAATTGCGCATCGCCCTAGAGACTGCCGATGTGGTGATTGGTGCCATCCATACATCAAAAGGAAGAACACCCATGGTGGTGAATGAAGATATGGTAAGCAATATGAAGTTTGGTAGTGTCATCGTCGATGTATCCATCGATCAAGGGGGCTGCTTCGAGACTTCTCGAGTAACCAATCACGATCAGCCGGTTTTTAGCGATCATGGTGTTATCCATTATTGTGTGCCCAATATCGCGGCTCGTGTTTCACGAACAGCAAGCTATGCGCTGAGCAATATTTTCGCTTCAAATCTGATGCAAATGGGTGACGAAGGTGGAATTGCCAATCTCATCAGAGCGCACGCAGGATGGCAAGCTGGCGTATACATGTACCACGGAACATTGACCAATGAAACCATCGGTACTCAATTTGAACTCCCTTGGAAACCTTTGGAGTTGCTGATTGCAACAGGGTTTTAATCTTATCGAATTGTAGCGCCCAATGGAACCGTAACTCCTTGTGTGATGCGGCTCATACATTGCTCAATCTGCTGATCAGTCAATGTCGCTTGGTTGTCTCTTAAGATAAAACCAACGGCATATGATTTCTTGCCAGCAGGCAATTTATCTCCTTGGTAAACATCAAACAAGAATACGTCGCGCAACAACTTTTTCTCCGCTTGCTGCGCTTGCTTTTGAATGTCCTGAAACTTGATGTGCTCATCAACCAACAAAGCCAAATCACGGCGCACCGCAGGATATTTGTACAAATCGGCTGATGATATTTTATAGCGATCGATGCCTTTGATCAACGCATCCAAATTCAAAGTAAGGAAATAGACCGGTTGCTTGATGTCATGCGTTTTTAAATATGATTGAGCTACTTTTCCCAATTGTATTTTTACCTTCTTGCTTTCATACATCGCACATTCCGCAAACCCTTCGCTTTCTATTGCCTTCCCTTCAACAAGGTTTTGCCCCATGAGTGACATCAATTGCTCTCCAAAGAATCGCAGGTGTCGGAAGCCCATAGGTTGTGAAGTGCCATATGAATTGATGTTCTCGTTTTGCCCTGTCAACCAAATGCCCAATTGGAGCTCTTCTTGATAGCCATTGTCAATTTTAAAATAGACGTTGCCCATTTCGAAAATGGCCACATTGTTTTGCTTGCGATTGATGTTGAGTGAAATGGTTTCCAAACCGCTATGAATCATATCACGGCGCATGATGCCCAAATCTTGGCTAAGCGGATTAACAATAGGAATGATGTCTTCTGCATCGCTGTAGGATGCTTTGGTCAAAGACAAACTTTGAACCTCGGTCAATCCCTTCGAGCAAAGCATCTCTGCCAATTGGTTTTTTCTAAAATGATTCGAGGTGGATTGTTGTTGCCAAGAAAATTGAAACTGCTTACTTTCCTCAACTTGGTCAAATCCATACACACGCAAGATTTCTTCGATAACGTCTACTTCTCTGGTTACATCCACTCGACAACCGGGGATGTGCAACATCCAGGAAGATTCTGTTTTGATTTCTATGCCAAAATCCAAATGTTTTAAAATCTCCAACATTTCTTCGTTGGTGATTTTTTTACCAATGAGTTGGCATGCTTTGGCTGGATGAAAAAGCAACTGTGTTCTTTCAAATGGAACCAAAGTCTTTTCCTGCATCGCTTTTACTTCAGCTCCGCAATAGGTGATCAATAATTCAACTGCTCTTGCTCTTGCATCTTCATATAACTCAGGATCAACACCTCTCTCAAATCGAAAGGATGAGTCGCTGTGTATGCCATAGGAACGTGCAGATTTTCTAACACGAACGGCATCAAATAGGGCACATTCTAAAACGATCTCAGTGGTATGCTCTTTTACTCCGCTGTCTATGCCGCCCATAGCGCCTGCCAAACATCCTGCTTGGTTGTCATTGGCAATCACAACGTCTTGCGCTGAGAGTTTTCTTTCTATCCCGTCCAAGGTAATCAGTACTTCACCTTCGTTGGCATTTCTAACAACGATATTTTTTCCCATCCAAGCCGCATCAAATGCGTGCAATGGTTGTCCCATCTCGTGCTGAACCCAATTGGTGATGTCCACAACTGGATGAATAGATTTTAAACCAATGGACTCCAAACTGGTTTTCATCCAATCTGGTGTTTGTGCATCTTTCGATATGGAGAGATGTACAAAAGAATATTGTTTGCATTGGGTCGAAGGATCGACATTCAAATGGAATTCACCATTTCCAATTTTCCCAAGCTTGCTAATTTTTTGAAGAAAAGAATTGGACTTTAAAGCACCATTGGAACCCGCCATCAATTCCCTGGCAACGCCATAATGAGACATGGCATCGGTGCGATTGGGGGTTAAGCCAATTTCTAAAATTTCTTGTTCTGAGATTTGCAAATATTCCGCTGCGGGTTGACCAACAGTTGCATTTTCTGACAACACCATGATGCCGTCATGTGATGTTCCTATTCCCAACTCATCTTCAGCACAGATCATTCCCATGCTCTCGATACCGCGAATTTTACTCTTCTTAATTTTCAACGCTTCGTCACCGCCGCCAGGATATAGCGTAGAACCAACCAAAGCAACAATTACTTTTTGTCCTTCAGCGACATTGGGCGCTCCGCAAACAATTTGAAGATTGGATTCCGCACCTACGTTTACTTGGGTCACACGAAGTCTGTCTGCATCGGGGTGGGGTGCGACAGAAATGACCTCGCCGACCACGACATCTTTCAATCCTCCTTTGACAGATTCATGTTTTTCAATTCCTTCAACCTCAAGACCCACTCGGGTCAATATCTCTGCTGCTTGCTCGACGTTAGGCAATGGCGTAACGAAGTGAGCAAGGTAATTGTAATGTATGCGCATAAAGGGAAAAAAATAATACTTACTCGAAAGTGATAGGAATAATCACTTCTGAGTCGATTGGTGAACTGTTGCGTTGTGCAGCGGTCCATTTGGGCATTCCCATGATCAACTGCATGGCAGCTGCATCTAATTCTGGGGAAATGCTTTGTGTGATTTTCGGGTTTTTAACGTCGCCGTCAGCGTTGATCGTCAATGTCACCACAACTGTTCCTTTGGTGCCATTCATGATGGCTTTTTCTGGATATTTTAAATTCTTTTCAATGTAAGAATCCAATTCAGAAAAAGAAGCGGCAACAGTGGATTTGTTGGACACCACTTGATTCATGTCCTTCTCTGCTGGCGCAGGTGCGTAGGTTCTGGAAGGAAGCGGAGCTCCTTCAGAGTCCCATCTTTTCCATACGCCTACTTTCATGCCATTGTGGTAATCTCCTTCAGTTTGCTTGTTTCCATTTTGGTTATAAAAAACAAAATGACCATGGCGTATTTCCAAGTGTTCATCCTGGTAACGACCATTCATGAACAACTGTCCACCTGAAAAGTTGATGACAACATCGTACAAGCCTTCCGCATTTTTGGTGCGTGTGCGTGTATAAGCAGACATGTCTTCAGCCTCGATGACTTGAAATTCACTGTTCAAATAATCCTTTTTTTGTGACCAAGCTTCTGTGCTGAAAAGTAAGCCAATGCACAAAGTGATAATTGCAATTCTCATGGTATAAAAATATGGCCGAAGATACGAAAAATTAGACTTTCGGGAAATTTAAACGACTTTTGCAGGATGGATTATCAATTTGAGAAATCATGGTTAGAAACCGTGCGGAAGATTCAAGAGCGTTTTGATATGGGGACCCCAGATATCACAGCGATAATTTTTGTTGTCGGCTTACAAGAGTTGCAGCGTTTTGATATGACTTTCAAAAAGGATCAAAAAGTAGATATCATGCACATTGGTATTTGCACCCTCTTGATGCCATATGGGTATTTCGAATTCATTGGTAGAGACGAGGAGGGTTGGCCCCATTTTGAGCGAAGAGAAGAGTTGCCAGAGCTTACTCCAGCTGATCAGGATCGACTGATGCGGGAGGCGGTGATGCGTTATTTTGAAGATTAATCAACCCCGTGGTCGATCTTCCAAAACCTCCAATCCTTGAAAGAAATTTCGGAGAATTTGGTTGTTGCATGCTACATATTGTCGTTGAGATGGATTTCTAAAAAATGCACTCAACTCATGTTTGCTGATGCGGGTTTCTACGGAAGCCAAAATTTTGATGATGTCTTCGTCAATTAAATTCAGCGCGATTCTCATTTTTCGGAAGATCATGTTGTTGGTCAATTCCTTCTCCGCTATCGGCAATGGCCCATCTTTTTTTCCTCTTTTGAGAATGATGAATCCATTTAAAAAAGCAGCAAGCTCTTCATCTTTCATATCCAAATAATCTTCATGCTCTTCTTTATTCAGCCAGCGAATAATTTGGGCTCTATTCACGGTAACTCCCACCAGTTTAAAGATGTCGATCATATCCTGATCACTGAAGTTGTATACAAATCGGATGCGGCGGAAGATGCTGTTTTTGGTCATTGCTATAGGGTTTACTAAGGTGCTAAAAGGTTTCTGAGAGTTCGATAATTTTATTTTTCAAAGTGGGGATGTCATTTTGGATGATTGCCCAGACGGCTGAAATTTCTATTTTATGATATTCATGTGCAATTAAATTACGGAACCCTCTTACGAGATGCCAAGGATAGTTCACTTTTTGTAATTTTTCCTGATTAATGTGCAGAATAGCTTCGCCGAGAATACTGAATTGGAAGAGAACTGCGCTTTGTATCAAGGCGTCTTCGCAAAAATTTTCTTCCGAGATTCCGGATGTGAATAATTCTATTTTTTCAACGGCTAACCTCAAATGTGCGATACGATTGGAATCGCGTTCAAATTCTTTCATAAATCAATTTGAGATCAACTTCGATTTGTCGCATAATTTCGGGTTTCATTGAATTTTTGAACCCGATGTCAATTTTAATTTTCAGCTTTTCTTGTGCTTGATATTGCACATCTGCCAATTGAAAGTAGCTAAACCCATGGTCGGCAGTGATTACAATATCAATGTCGCTGAGCTCATTATTTTCACCTCGCGCATATGACCCAAAAATCCATGCGGATTGAATCGCTTGAAACTTTTTGAATATGGATTTTAAGGCAGATTGAATCTTAGCGATACTCAAATTCTCTTTGGTTGAATAAAGCAACTGTGTCTCTGCTAATTTCAATATCTCCTGCGGGTGATTATACCCTTGAAGAAGGGCAACTACCTCTTCTGCTTTGACAGCTTTTTGAAGCGTCTTCAAATCCAGCTTATACAGCTTGCAGAAGGCTTTCAGTTGTTTTTCTGAAATCGGACGTTGGCCTCTTTCCATTTTACTGATCAAGGCTACGTCAATAGCCAATTGATCAGCAACCGTTTGTAGCGTTAGCTTTTTTTCTTTTCTTGCTTGCCTGAGTTGAATAAACACCGGATTCATAATTTGACAAAAGTAGTCAAAAAATGAAATACGTCCATAAAAAAGCCTTCCGAAGAAGGCTTTCAATTTTTAGTCGGGATGACAGGACTTGAACCTGCGACCACACGCCCCCCAGACGTGTACTCTACCAACTGAGCTACATCCCGTTGGAATTTTTTCAGGGCGCGAAAGTAATAAACTTTATTGGCAATCCGAAGGAATTTGACAAGCTCCTGGTACCAAAGTCACTGTCTCTTCGTTATTGTCCATCTCAGTTATCTTGATAATGCCCTCAGCGTATTGCCCATCCTTACAAGCCATAATGTCCAAAACTGCAAAGCCTGCTTGGCCACTTTGATAATAGGAACTAAAGTCGAATTCTACAGAACCGTCTGTGCTCGTTACTCCACAAGTGTCAATGCGCACAGCGTTAGAGGGTGGTGGAAATTCTGATGGCAAAGCGTAAATACGAACTTTTGAAAATTTTACCGGAGCGCCATCCATATCCACTACACGAATCAATGCTTTTGTAGGCTCAACTTTATAACGATGACAACTGCTCAATATACCTGATGAAATGGCCATTAACATGACGATCATTGCACCAAAAACAAAACTAAATTTTTTCATTGCTTTCTTTTAAAATTCGCAAAGCATTAAGTTTGCAGAAAACAAAGAAACAAAAAAAATGATGAAAAGCCTAAAATTTCCTCAGAGCCTCCCCATTGTGGCCATGGGCATTTTTATTTTGAGCGCGTGTGGCACGCCCAAAAATTCATCTGAGCAAACAATGGCCCAGCGCGATTCAGTTGCTGTGGAAGAAAAAATCGAAGAACAAAAGCCAACACAAAACAATATGAATACAAGAGTGAAAATTACAACCTCTCAAGGGGTGATGATCGTGGAGTTATATGATGAAACTCCTCAACACAGAGACAATTTTATCAAATTGGTCAACGAGGGTTTCTATAATGATTTGTTGTTTCACCGTTGTATTAAAAACTTTATGGCGCAAGGCGGAGATCCTGAAAGTCGCGGTGCGTCTCCAACAAAAATGTTGGGCATGGGTGGCCCTGGTTATACTGTTCCTGCTGAATTCAATGCCAACTACATTCACAAGAAAGGAGCGTTGGCTGCTGCTCGTCAAGGCGATCAAGTCAATCCAAAAAGAGCTTCTAGCGGAAGTCAATTTTATATCGTTCAAGGTCAACAATTGAATGACAATCAATTGACACAATTTGAATCTCGTGCTGCTATGAAAATGCCTGGTTTCAAATACACAGAAGAGCAAAGAAAAATTTACAAAACCATCGGTGGTACCGCCATGTTGGACATGGATTATACGGTTTTTGGTGAAATCGTTGAAGGTTTGGATGTGTTGGATAAAATCCTTACACAGCCCACCAAACAGGGTGATCGTCCTTTGGAAGATATCACGATGAAAATGGAAGTGATAAAGTAATGAGTATCCAAGAAAAAATAGCTGCCTTATTAGCAGAAATTGAGCAAACCGAAATTACCTCCGCTGAACAGGCGGAGCAGTTTCGCATTCAATATCTGGGTAGAAAAGGAGCAATGAATGATTTATTCGAAGAATTTAAATTGGTTCCCAACGATCAGAAAAAGGCATTGGGAAAAGATTTGAATGTTCTCAAAATGGCTGCTCAATCCAAATGGGAATCCTTTGGTTCTGCCAATGATACAGCGGATACAGTGAATCCAAATTGGGATTTTTCCATCCCTTCAGGATTGAATGGTCGTGGCAAAAGACATCCCTTGTCTTTGGTGCAAAACGAGATCATTTCAATCTTCGAAAAAATTGGGTTTCAAGTGGCAGAAGGTCCAGAGATCGAAGATGACTGGCATGTGTTTTCTGGTTTGAATTTTCCTCCAGAGCACCCAGCACGCGATATGCAGGACACCTTTTTCGTACAAACCAATCCTGATTTTTTGTTGCGCACCCACACCTCGAGTGTGCAAGTGCGTGAGATGGAGAAACGTCAACCTCCTTTCCGAATTATCATGCCGGGTAGGGTTTTCAGAAACGAAGCCATCAGCTCGCGCGCCCATTGTCAATTCCATCAAATCGAAGGATTGTACATCGATAAAAATGTCTCTTTTGCAGACATGAAGGCCACCTTGTTGTATTTCGTGCAATCGTTCTTTGGTAAAGCCAAAATTCGCTTGCGCCCTTCATACTTCCCTTTCACGGAGCCGAGTGCGGAATTGGATGTGTATTGGGGATTGGAAACGGAGGCAGATTATCGCATTACCAAAGGGACGGGTTGGTTGGAAATCATGGGTTGTGGAATGGTAGATCCGGCTGTCCTTTCAGCCAGTGGTATCAATCCTGAAGAATACACCGGTTTCGCATTTGGAATGGGCATCGAGCGCATCGCTATGTTGCGATATCAGATCGATGATCTGCGCCATTTCTTTGAAAATGATTTGCGCTTTTTAGAGCCGTATCAAAGTTTCAAAGCGTAAACCTTAGTGTGATATTTACACTTTGTAAAAAAATGCCTTTGTTTTTAGGCACTTGGACTATATTTGTCATCGACTTGAAAAACTAATTTCATGGCTACAGCAGCAAAGAAAAAAGAAGCAAAGAGTGCCACAGCGGGTACTTACGGAAAAGCGGACTACATCAAATGGCATCGTGAGATCTTGTTGATGCGTCGCTTCGAAGAGAAATGTGGGCACTTGTACATCCAACAAAAGTTTGGTGGATTTTGCCATTTGTATATCGGACAAGAGGCCATTCTATCGGGAATGATGTCGGCCATTCGTCCAACTGACAAGGTCATTACGGCTTACCGTGATCACGCTCATCCATTGGTCATGGGGTCAGATCCCAAGAAAGTGATGGCTGAGTTGTACGGAAAGGTAACCGGTTTATCCAAAGGAAAGGGTGGATCGATGCACATGTTCGACAAAGAGAGAAATCTTTTTGGAGGTCATGGTATCGTAGGAGCTCAAATCCCAATGGGTGCAGGTATTGCATTTGCGGATATGTACCGCGGAGAAGACAATGTTACTTTGGCATTCTTTGGTGATGGAGCTGCTCGTCAGGGCGCTTTGTTTGAGACTTTCAACATGGCGATGACTTGGAAGATTCCAGTGATTTTTGTTATTGAAAACAACCAATACGCCATGGGTACTTCCATTGAGCGTACATCCAACGTGACCGACTTGAGCAAATTGGGTGCTTCATTTGAAATGCCGAGCGAGTCTGTAGACGGAATGCGTCCAGAGGCAGTGGCTGATGCCATCAAGCGTGCTGCAGACCGCGCACGTCGTGGCGATGGTCCTACATTGTTGGATATCCAAACCTACCGTTACAAAGGACATAGTATGTCCGATCCACAGAAGTATCGCACCAAGGAAGAGGTAGCGCAATACCAAGAGCAAGATCCTTTGGAGTATGTTGCTCGTGTTATCTTAGAAAACAAATGGATGACACAAGACGACTTGGATAAAGTAGAAGAGGAGATCAAGGCTGTTGTTGAGGAATCGGTGAAATTTGCTGAAGAATCCGCCCTTCCAGAGGCCCATGAAATTTATGAGGATGTGTATTCAGATCCTTATCCATACGTAAAAGATTAATTTTGACCAGATATGGCAGAGATAGTTAGAATGCCCAAGTTGAGTGATACCATGACCGAAGGGGTGGTAGCGGCTTGGCACAAGAAGATTGGTGATAAAGTAAAAACAGGTGATTTGTTGGCGGAAATTGAAACCGACAAAGCCACCATGGAGTTCGAATCTTTTCAAGACGGTGTGTTGTTGCACATTGGTGTTGAAAAAGGAAAGAAGGCTCCTGTTGATTCCATCTTAGCCATCTTGGGAAAAGAAGGAGAGGATGTTGCAGCGATTATTGCAGCGGAAGCAACGGCGGCACCAAAGGCAGAAGAGCCCAAAGCAGCGCCTGCTCCTGTAGCGGCTCCTGCACCCAAGGCTGCTCCAGCCCCAGCCCCTGTGGCTGCGCCAGTGGTTCAAGCTGCTCCTGCTCCAGTGGCTGCCAACAATGGTAGAACAAAAGTTTCTCCATTGGCCAAGAAATTAGCAGAAGAAAAAGGTCTTCCATTGAACTACATCCCAGGTTCTGGTGATGGAGGAAGAATCGTAAAAAGAGACATCGATGCCTTCATGGCGGGTTCTGTTCAAGGCAGTGCCAATGCAGTTGAGAGTTTCTACGAGGTAGAGGTTTCTCAAATGAG
>CANFLZ010000022.1 GCA_947448135.1 Flavobacteriales bacterium | reverse complement strand
CCTATGTAGTTGCTGTACCCATGAAGCAAGGAGTAATTAATTATCGGTATCGCTGGATCGGTGATCATTCAGCAGACGAAGAGTTGCGTTACACAGAAGGCAATTTTGCGGCCACTCGAAATGACTACCATTTGTTTTTATACCAACGAGATCCCTTGTACCAAATGGACAAGATCATCGGCTATTATTTTTTCGTTGAAAAGTAACGCAACAGCACTCTACCCTGTCCCGCTTCATTGACTGATCCATTTTTATTCCATTGAAATCCCAATTTATGATAAGCTTGTATCGCTGGTAAATTGTGATTCCACACTTGTACTTCAATGGATTCGAAAACATTATTTTCTACAATCTCCTGGAAGGCACGTTGAAAAATACCATGACCTTTGTATTCAGGAAAAATCGCTACAGAATCCAATTGCCACATTCCAACAGATTTGGCCATTTGAATAAATTTCCACTTTTCCATTTTCTCAAAAGCCTTTTGCATTTCAGCGCGACTGAAACCCATCATCAAGGCACCTGTACTGAGCATGCCAGAAGTTCTCTTTGCATCTTCTTGGTGTAGCGCAAAACCACCCAATAATTGATCATTGGAAAAAATCAAATGAAAATTTTTATATCCCAAAGGATGTCCCAAAAATTCATTGTTCAGGATCTTGCTGAATCGCTCTAAAAATTCAGATTCATTCAAATCAAATAACGCCGCATAAGAGTACACCTCCGCGCCCGTATTTTCCGAATGCCAGATGATTTTGGCGATTTGAGACAAATCATCTTGAGTTGCTAATCGAATTTCTAGGTTTTCAAACATTTTACGAAGATAATATTTTCAACAAAATCTCAAGACTTGCCAACCAATTCTCAAGTTTTCCCCAAAAAATTAACACCCCTTTAGCCTGTCATCATTAGCGATTAGATTTACAAGGTTGAGGCTCGCCTCGACCCTAAACAATTCTAAATGATTACACGAATTATTGGTATCAATACAAGTACCTATGTAAACGCAGAAATGCGATTGGATGATTGCGATTCGTTGCAATTGGTGGGACCGAACAACGTCGGTAAATCTACATTGATTTATACTCTGAACTTTCTATTCATCGTGGATGGATCCAAGATGTCATTCTCTGGACAGCGTCGTGGTGACAAGGAAACCATTCATCACTACTTCCCAACTCACAATCAGAGTTACATCATTTTTGAAATCAAAAAAAATGATGCGGAATATTGCATTTTAGTAAAACGCGATAGTGATGGAGAGTTGGAATATTTCCGAATGAATCGTGATTACAATTCGGAATATTTCTTCACCAAAGAAGGAGCACATCAGCGCATTCGAAAGTGGGATGAAGTGCAATCTACTTTGGAAAAAGAAGGCGTTGAATTGTATTTGTTTAAGAGTAAAACGGAGGTTTTCAATGCCGTTTATGCACGAGGAAAAAGAAACGAAGCCGTTGTATGGTTGGAGGATAGCGTGAGAACAGACGGTTTGTCTAATAACTTTTCCAAGGTTTATCGTTATTTGATCAATTCCAAGTTGATTACCAACAAAACCTTGAAAGAGAGTTTGATCATTGCTGACAACCGTGAAAATGATGGATTGTCCTTTTCACAAAAGAATAAAAAGGACATCAATGATTTGCTTCGCATCAACGATGAAATCAAAACCATCAAGGCGATTCAAAAGGACTTTGAAGAATTTAGAGAGGTAGTCAATCTTTTCAGAGCGAAGAATAAAATTGTCAGCGACTTGGTTTATGCCTTTGACAAACAATACAACGGTGTTATTCAAGAGCTGGATTCCTCTCGCTTGGACAAAGAGAAAAATTTCCAAACCACATTGGTGACGGTCAATGAAAAATTGAAGCCGCAGCAAGAAGAGCTCAACCGTGAGATTGGTAAGAAGGAAATCGAAGAGGAAATGTTGGAGAAAGATTTCATTCAACTACAAACTCAGCTCGATGAGATTAACTCGTTTGAAACCAAGAAATTTTTAGAAGAAGCTCTAGTAAATCTAGATGCGAAAAGAAAGGAAACCGAGGTTCGTATTACCACTGTCGAGAACAAAAAATTGGATACCAAACAATTGGAGTCCAAATTGGGAAAATTGGATAGCGCGATCGCGTTGTTGGAAAATCAAATCAAGAATTACGATGATCAATTGATTCAAAAAATCACCAATGATGACGAGACCCGTAAATTATTGAATGCTGTTTTCTCTCCTGAATTTGCCACACTTCCATCGAATTTGGTGAAGAAGAAAATTTCCAAAGCAGGAGCCAGCATGTCCATTTTTGATGGAGAGGTGAAACTGCCTAAGGAATTGGTGGGTAAAGATTTGCCTTCGGTTAAAGTATTGAAAGAAGAATTGGCTGAGATCCAAGCCGAGAAAATCGAATTGGAAAAATTGTGGGCAGTTGCCATGCATTTGGACAAAGCCCAGAAGGAATTGCAGAAGGTCAATGATGATATTGAGTTGACCAAAGAGAAATTGCGCAAGTTGAAAGAAAAACCCAATTTGGAAAAGAGAATTTCAGAATTGGGCAAGGTTCTTCGCGAGGTGAAAGGAGAGAAAGAAAAATTAGAGGACACTTTGCGCAAGTTGAAAAAGGAAATCAATGAAAAAACATTGGCCTTAGAAACTTGGAGAGAAGATATTCGCAAATCGGAAGAGCGCTTGATTGAATTGAAGAGAAGAAAGCATGAGATTGAGATGTTGGGAATTGTACCGACAGAATTCGAGTCAACTGAATCATTGGATGATATCTATCAAAAGATCAAATTGGTCAGTCAAGATCGTGAGACATTAAAGGCTACAAAAGATCGTTCATTTGACCAACTTCGATTTAAAACCAACTCTGCAACGGCAGATGAAAATGAGTTCATTAAATTTGTGGAAGACGAAATTGCCTGTGTTCAGGACAAGGAGAAATCAATCGAAGGATTGTTGGCTTCTATCTCAACGCAGTTTGCTAACCCAGCATTCAATTTGAGAAAACGTTACGAGGAGTTCAAAACATTCGTGTATGCGAAGTTCAATGACTCGTTATCCAAAACGAGAATCTCCAACATTGAGAGTTTGCGTATTGAGTTGGTGGACAACAAGCGCGTTTTGTTTGACCTCGAAAGAATCTCTTCAATTGAAAACATTACGACCCAATTGGCTTTCGAATTTGAGCAAGGTGAAGATTTAAAAATCTTGAACAATTATTTGGATAGTGGAAAGACCATTGATTTTGAAGACCTATTTGATATTGAGTTGCATTTGAACATCAAAGGAACTTTGAAGCGCGTGGATTTGAAAGAGCAAGTAGAGTCAGATGGTACAGACAGAATGATTCGTTTGGTAATCGTCATGGCTATTATCAATCGACTGGCCATTAGCAGTCCGCAAAACAAAATTGCGTTGTTCATCGATGAGATTGGAACCATTGACGAACACAACCGTCCGCAATTGGTTCAATTCTGTAAAGAGCACAACTACCTGCCCATTTTTGCGGCACCACAACCTTATGATGGATTCTCGAAATACTATTTCATTTTCAGATCAAAAGGAAAAATCAATTTGAACGACAGACAGCACGCCGTAAGACGTGAAGAATTAAACTTATTAAACTAATGGAAACAACTGAATTTAAATACAACTATGCCCCTGAAGTTTTAGAGAACATTGAGGCTGTAAAGTTGAAATTTCATTTGATGGAAAACTCTGAAAGCGACAGCAATGATTAAGGCAGAACCACGGACCATATTAAATTTCCTTCACACGTATTTTGACGTTGTGCGCGATCTTTTTGAATTTCAATCGCATGATGGATTGATTTCCAAGGAGGCATTTGACATGATCGTCAAGAAGCATGGGCAACAAAATATTGTTGGAAAGTTGAAGGAGTATCGCATTGTCAGAAATATCGGCAGCGATTATGAAATGCGTGATGTGTATTTCAAGATGATGGAGTTTTTGCTTTTCGAGTTCAAGCCGTTGTTGCCTGAAACCATTGAAAAGTATAAAGGCGCTATCTCGGAACTGTACATGAAAATTCGCTTGGGTGAAAACCATGACCGCGAAATTTTGCAAGAGCGTATTAAAAATATCTCTCATCAAATTCGCGAGTTTGTTGATTTGGTGGAACGCAATGCCTTTCGTTTGTTGAGTGAAACACGTGATTTGAAATCCAATATCGAACGTGTTGAGTACCGTGATAAAGTGCACAAGGCTTCCTTTTGGATTGAATATTACATTCTACCACTTAACAAGATTCTCGATGTGAATCACTCTGAATCGGTCACCAACAAATTGGTCGAAGTAAGTGAGTACGCCAACAGAAAGCGATTGGACTTTGGAGACGAAACCATTAGAACCGAGTTTGAGAAGCTGTACAGTCAATTGATTCAAACCAACCAAGACTTGTTGCGTCAATCCAAAATATTGACCAATGAATTATTGCCTTTGTTGGAGCGAATTCGAACCGAGTCTTTGATACTTACTGGATTCATCGAATTTTTGCGTCACCCCTATCGCACACAAACTCCACCACTTTTGAAAGGATCACGTACGATGGTTTACGCCAAGGACATGTTGTTTAAGGTGAAAGAATTTTTCGAGCAATTTGAAAATCAAGAGTCGGTTTATTACGAAGAGTCTGATGCGCAATTTGACAAATGGATTTTTGATCGTGATTTATTCAAGACCCAATTGAATGCAGAATTGCCGGTGAAAGATTTCTTTGGATGGTGTTCTCAAATGCTATTGAAAGAATTTCCCAACATCGAAACAGAGAAATTCTTTGCCATTACTGGATTGTTGTTTGACGAAGATTTGAATGTGGAGTTCCCTAAAAAAGATGAACGCACCATCATCGAAACTTTAAATTCACGCATCAATTTACCTAAAATTAAAATAGAAACCCCTGCAAAAATATAGTCATGGTATACCCTACTCATCATAAACGAATTGTCGAGGATCTCATGGGTGGAAAGTTCATTCTGAGTAATGAAGACCACTACAATTCATTAAAAGAAAACGATAAGTTCTATCAAGAGTTTTTCAAATTAAGTTTTGATTTAGAGCTGGTCATCAAGCCCGAATTTAGTTACTTGTTATCCAAAGAGTCACAGGAGAATTTCTCAAGAGACGTGAGCATTTTTGTAGCCATTCTTTGCTACGAATTGGACAAAGATGGACAGAACTTTATGGAAATGTTGGATTACCACGAGTTCAATTACGAGGAAATTGATCGCTATTTTGAGAATAGCTCCTTTATTGATTTGATTGAAAACAACAAGACGTTGAAAGATCAAGACAGTAGAAGAACATTGATCAATGGTATGGCACGAAGAAACATCGTGCACAAGTCTTTTGAAGATCGATTCGTTTTCACACAAGCACATCGGGTGTTTATCGAGTTTGCCAAGGAATTGGCCATGCGTAAAATGGCGGTCAGCCAACCAGAGGCGACCAATGAGAATTGATCAAATGTTTGACAATAGAAATTGAAAAGTCCCCCTGTGGGACTTTTTTATTGCTGATACAAAGTGTCCAACAAAGCTTGATTGAAAACGGCAACACCATTGGAGTTCAGATGTTTTTCATCGTAAAAATGATGGGCAGTTTCAATTCCTTCTAAATGCGCAAAATTGACAAGATCGATGTTATTGGTCGCGGCCATGGGCATTAACACGTCTAACAAGCGATTCATGTCAACTTCAGAATTGAAAATGGACACCGGTGAAATGATCCATTTCAATTCAACATGTTTTTCTTTGCACAATTGGATAATCTCTTCAAGAGCCTGCAAGGATTTTTTGCCAGGATAAAAATCACTGGACACAAAAGGTTTGAAGTTGGGGATTTGCGCAATTAAGTCTTGAGATAATTTTTTGTCTACAGAAACATATCCCAATTTGTGATACTGTGCTGTGCCCAAAGTGACGGTTCCATTTTCACAAAACCACCGTTTCATCAATAAGTTGATCGATCGAAAGTCACGGGATTTCCAAGCAATTTCATAAGGAGCTTCGATAAATGCTATGTTTTGAATTAAATCAGCAGTGGATTCCAATGCATCATCTTTAAAAGAAGCAGGATGCATATCGATCCAAATTTCTTTGATTTGACAGGCGCTGGAAAGGATGTTTTTGGTCAGTACAGATGCATTGACCATACTTTGTGCTGAAGTTCCAAAATTGAAAAAACGAATTCCGTGCGAACCGAATATAGCGGGATTATATCCCCTCTCCGCTCTTGAAGCACCCAATAAAACGACATCCCAATTTTCATAGTGACTGCAGGCTTGATCCCACTCCATGGATTTGAGATAGGTTGGTCCTCCATTGCTGGCTAAGTAATCTGACCACAAATAGGCAATGGGCAATTGGTTGTATTTTATTTTACAACACACATAAAAAACGGAAACATACAACAGGCAAGTCCCCAGGAGCGTTATCGATATCCAACGTAGTGCTCTCATCAGAACTGAAAATAAATAAATTCATCCTTTCCCAAAACGCCAGCAATTCCAATCAATACCAATACCATCATCACAAATAAGGTTTGCCAAGTCGGTGCAATCGATTCACTGCGCAATTTCTTTTCTACTCTCTCCTCTGATAAAACAAACATTACAATCATTAAAATGATACCCAATAATCGGGAAAGATTTTTCTCTGCCAAATACGATTTGAATGGCGCCATGGACCAATTGGAAAATTCCGAAAGTATCGTTTGTGTTTCACTCATATTTTCAGCACGGAATAAAATAAAGCAAAACGAAATGGTGATAAAAGTAAGCAGCACGCTGAAAGACTGATAAAATCCTGTGGGGAGTTTGCTCTGAACTGCCGCTCGTTTTTCTTTGGTCAAATATTCAAACAACAAAAGCAGCGCCTGTGTAAAACCAAAAATCACGAAGGTCATTTTGGGTCCATGCCAAATGCCACAAATCACAAACGTGATGATGATGGCCAAGACAATTGCTCCTTCCTTGTATTTTTTGAATGCAAATAAAACGGGCGTGTAGATGTAATCGCGCAACCAACCAGAAAGAGACAAATGCCATCTTCTCCAAAAATCAGTTACGTTATTGGCCTTGTATGGATACAAGAAATTTTCAGGGATTTCAATACCAAGAAACCCTGCAATTGCTCTTGCCATGTCTGAGTAGGCTGAAAAATCTGCATACAATTGGAACGTGTACAAGGCCAATGTCCACGACCAAACCCAGGCTCCATGTGCTGATGGCTGGCTGTAGATGGGATCGATATAATTACCCAATCGGTCTGCAATGACCAATTTTTTCATGAGTCCCCAGATGAACAAGGTGCAATAAAAACGAAATTGACCCATCGTCAGATTGGGGATGTTTCCGAATTGCGGAAGCATTTTTTTACTGCGCCCGATTGGTCCCGATTGTATTTGAGGGAAAAACGAAACGAACAGAGCATAATGTCCCATATGCGCCTCAGGCTTGCGAATTTTGTAATACACATCAAACACATAACCCATGCTTTGAAAAGTATAAAACGATATTCCCAAGGGTAAGATAAAGTGATGCCATTGCGCCATCGATGGTTGATGGAACAAATGAAGTAACGCTTGAATCAACGATTCAAAAAAACCGAGGTACTTGAAAATCCCCAACAATCCCACTTGAAAAAATACACTCACCAGTAGAATGCGATAGCGTTTGGATTGGTCTTTCAAATTGCCCAATACCGAGCCAATTTGAAAAGTCCAAATGGTTGTGACCCACAATAAAATCAAAGGAGCCCAACCGGTTAATCCATAAAAGAAATAGGAGGCCAATAACAAAATTAACCAGCGCCAATGAGAGCGGGTAAGGCTATGAACGCCTATGACTACAAAAAGAAATACAATAAAATTCCAAGATTGGAATACCATTATTGATTACTCAATTTTTCTTCCAACAAATCCATCAAATCTCCTACGTTCTCCATGTTCATCACTTCAAATCCGGTAATTTCAATGTTGAACTCTTCTTCCATTCCACTGATGATGTGCAAATGGGTGATACTATCCCAACCAGTAATGTCCTTGGCCGTAGTTTCTCTATTGACAGTGATGTTTTCGTTTTTGAAAATTCTTCTGAAAACACCATTCACTCTTTCGCTAACGTTATGACTCATTTTGTAGGTATGTATTTCTCAATAATGTTTTATCAATTTTTCCACTTGAATTGATGGGCAATGAAGTTAAAGCAAAAATACGGCGCGGAACCATATATCCAGGGACTAATTTCCTGAGGGCTTCTACCGCTTCAGTTTCTTGTGGCTCATTTCCTTCGATAAAGGCGTATAGTTCGGTAACGTTGTTCTCTGTTTTGGCCAAAACCACTGCCGCATCATTTCCCAACCAGCTTCTCAGGTGATGCTCCACTTCTCCCAACTCTACCCGATATCCATTGATTTGAACTTGGTTGTCTTTTCGATTGACGTACATGATTTTTTGGTGATCATTCATCAACACGATGTCACCGGTCTTGTACCAACGAACATCATTTTGCAGAACCAAAACTTCTTGGGTCTTTTCAGGAAGATGCACGTATCCTTCAAATATTTGATCGCCTCCAATCCACAATTCGCCACGCTCTCCATCAGTTACTGCGGCTCCTTTCTCATTGACAATCTTGAATTGAATCTTTTGTAGTGGACGACCAATTGGACAAAGACCATTGACTACTTGCTTCTCAGTTTCGCTGTCAATGCGATCTATTGTGGCCCAAACTGTTCCCTCTGTTGGACCATAGGCATTGTCAACTGTTGTATGAATAGCACAGGTTTTCCAATCTTGCACAACATTCCAAGGCAAAGCTTCACCAGTGAATAAAGTCGTTTTGATTTGCGGTTGCGGAATTTGCAATAGCCGCAATTTTTTGATATAAAAAAGAGCGGACGGTGGCAATACTACAAAATCAACTTGCGCCTCATGAATGGCTTTGAAAGCATTGATAGCAGTAATACCATTCAAGTCTGCTACGACCAAATGTGCGCCTTGCGTTAAAGCAATTAAAATGCAAGCAATGCTCACATCAAAACTCAACTCAAAGGATTGCAGCACTTTATTGTTATTGTTCAATGGATAACGTGCAATCATATCCATCATCAACGCATCTATATTTTGATGGGTAATCGGAATTCCTTTTGGAACGCCAGTGCTCCCTGAAGTAAACAATGTATAGGCCTTGTCAGCAATAGAAATTTCCGATACGTTGACCTCCTTCAACTTGTTGTACGTTGGTACAATCCAGTTTTTTCCTTGAAAAGAATTTGTATTGATTTGTGCTTGTTCGCTTCCCAAAATGCAGTTGATTTCACTTTCCTCAATGATCTTGAGTAAGCGATCTTCTGGAAATTTGTGATTCAAAGGAACATAAGCATTGCCAGAAATCCAGATGGCCAAAAGAGAAATGTACATGTCCAAATTATTGTCCGTGTACAGTCCGACATTTTGGTTTTTGAATTCCATCTGTTGAGCGACTTGTGCGGCGCAATGGAATAATTCCCGGTAACAGATGGTTTCTTTCCCGACAGAAATGGCAGGACATTCAGCTGAAACTGAAGCATGCCTGACGATATGCTGAAAATAGGTGGTCATTGGAATAGGACAAATATAATGGTAAAGCCCCTTGCTACTTCCCGTTGTTTTCGCAAGGGGCACCTTACACCCTATACCACCATTATGAAGAGCGGTAACCCATTTCAAAAATAGATTCCGCATGTGGCCCTAAGAAAATACGCGCGTAAATGCGTATTACAGCTAAACCATCCAAGATGAAAGAAAAACCGGTGAGCAATGCCAGCAGCCATTGATCTTCATGGATGTGAGAGAAAATCAAATCTTCTCCTAAGAAAGTTGTCGTGATGGGGAAACCTGTCAATCCCAAACACGCCAACAAGAATGCAAAAGCCAATTTACCGTGAGAGCGAGAAAGCCCATGGAATTGATCCAAATCGACTGGATATCCTTGAGAGCGAAGGCGGCCCAGAATGTAATAACCTGCAGCACCTGCGACAACAATACCTCCTAAATAGAGCAACACGTGGTCCCATGTAAATTCTTCGTTGAACATAATGGCAACAGCCACCATCATGTGGTTGAGGATGATCATCCCCCAACTCCAAAATACCAACTTGCGTTCTGTGAAGGCTTTCAATACCAATAGAATGGCAATTGACGCAAACACATATGGGAAATAATGTCTGTAATGCTCCCCTGCTTCGCCTTCTTTGAGAATCGCATAGGAAACGACCAAAGCCACCAATGCCAAGGCCCACATCCATCCATGACGAATGAATGAAAGACGAGCACCCAATCTCTTGGTTGGATTCCACAAATAGCGGTACATGAACGAATCAAGATTGAATTCTTTGAGACTCAACATATACAATGAATATTCAATTTTCTTGGGCAAAGAATCTTCCACTGTTTTTACTCGAGGTGTGAAATGATAGAATTGCTCTTTGATCAAATAAGTCACCACAGAAGGAGAAACCAACAATTGATACGTTCTCAAAAATGCATTTCCCGCAAAGTGAATCAAAACCAAATCATACCAACCCATCGACAATTCGACGAACATCAAACCAATCTGAGCGATGGATGAATAGGCAATTTGACTTTTAATAGAACCTTGAACCCGCGCAATCACTGTTGCAATGCCGGCAGTTATTATTCCAACCAAACCAATGATCCATCGAACGATATCTTGCGCTTCCCAGAAATGAGCAGTTCTCAACAACAAGAAGACTCCAATATGCACGGCCAACGACCCATAGAAAATGGCACTGGATGGTGTCGGACCTTCCATCGCTCTTGGCAACCAAGAGGAAAATGGAAATTGAGCCGACTTGGCCATCGCTGTAATCAATATCATCAAGGCAATTGCAACTCCTACAGCTGACTGCTCTGTCCAATGCTCGATGACCAAATCATGGTGATTTAACTCATTGAAAGAAATGTTGACATGCCAAAAGTGATGGCTCAACCACATTGCCAAAAGAATTCCCAAATCACCAATGCGATAAATAGAAAACACTTTCACCGCATTCTTCACGGGCAAATATCGATTGCGATAGAATGCGATCAATAGGAACGAAGAGATGCCCAATATCTCCCAACCAATAAACAAGGTTTCGAAATTGCCTGCCAATACAACGATATTGAAACCGATGAAAAAGAAAGTGAGATTCATGAAAAAGCGCTTGTATCCTTCTTCACGGTGCATGTAGGTTTTGCTATAAAAAGAAACCAAAAACACCAAAAAGGCACCCACACCCAAATAGACCCAAGTAGCTTTATCCCAATAAAAGTCGATCACAAAAGAATAATCCTCGTGTTGATACAAAGTAAAGTCCGCATGTTCCCAAATGGGACGACCTTGAGCAAACCACAATACGGTAGCTGTAAAAAACAAACCCAACTGCGCAATCATGGTCAATAAAGTAATCGACGAAATCAATCGCTCACTTTTCTTATTCTGAAGTGCCAACAAAATGAATCCCAAAAGAGGAATCAGAATAAATGCATGAATGTTATTTTCCATTTTGAGAAAGTTTTATGACAGGCAAATTGTCCAATTCATTTTTTAATAATTCTGAAAGATGCTGGTCATTCATGAGTTCAAATTCTTGAAGAGTCATGGAATGCATTTGACCATCTTTGTAACGATACAATTCATTCTTCTCGGGATGAACAGCCACTAAGTGAACCCACTCATTCTTGAACCACTCATACGTTGCTGCATCGCGTTGAATGGTCTTGAGCACCACCTCTGGAAAATGTTCAACAATGATGAGCAAACGAACAGGATCATGCACCTCAATCATTTGACTGGGCAATCCAGGACGTAAATCGCCATCGGTACCGTTGGCCACGCCAATCAATCCCATCACATTGTGTGGTAGTTTGCTACCCGCGCCTAATTTCTGATTGTCCACTCTGGAGAAATAATACTCCAAATTAATTCCACCACAAACGGGCGCTGCGGCTCTCAATATTCCAAAAAGATAGTTGCCTTCTGGATCGATTTGATAATCATAGCTATTCAAAAAAGAACGTCGATCCAAAAAGACCTGAGAGGTTAATCCGCGTCTTCCAACAATACAAAGCGCATTGGTAGCGTGATTCAATTCGGGTCTGGGTTCAAACAAACTCACCGAACGATTTCTTATTTGCTGGTGGACATGTGTCGCCGAAGATTTGTCTGTTACTGATTCAAATCTTCTGGATCTTTCCAAAGAATTGAAGTCCAATGCACGCTTGAATGTTTCGGTATTGTTGGCATGCAATTGAACATTCTTGGTATTCAAGGAATCAGCATAGAAATCAATTTCATCGCGAGTTGTATCATGCAAGGCACCAACAAATTGGGTTTCATCTGGAATATGGATTCCTTTTGAAGCCAAAATTTTTCTGACCTCTACATGGTTCGCCATGAAACTCAAAACACGACCGTTAACCGATCCTGCTCTACCCGAACAAGCGCCACAATCATAAGCCGCGTAATGTGGATTATTGGTTGAGCTAGCGCCGTGTCCTATTACGTAGACCAATGGAGCAAAGTCTTTAACCAAGCCAATGGAGCGCAAAACATTCTCTACACGAATGGCCATTTCCTCCACTGTAAATCCAATTTGAAGGTCGTTCTCGTGTTCCCCATTCTTGCATTCGATGGTCAATTGCGCATCCTTGTCCATGTGATTGAAAGACAAAGAAGTTGCAGAACTCACTTCTGGTGACAATAGATTTTTTATCAACTTAAAAGGAGATATGAATCCATAGGTCATGGACAACAATGCACCTCTTATCAAACCAAAACTGGCCGGTTGATAATGTATTTCGCTTTTTCGATATGCAGAAGTACCTTCTTCCTTGATCAAATATTTAGGGAAAACAGGAGCAGGGCACAATTTGGTATAAAACTTCTCATTGGCCGGTTTGTAGTAAAATTCAACACCAAAAAATCCAGGAGTACCAAAAGTAGAACACTGCGGATCCAACTGCTCGATGTATCTGCGGAAGGAACACTCGCGATCATCGATACAGAACAAAGCCTGAAAACTGGGAACTTGAGCAGACTCATGCGAAAATTTACGCGTCTCCAAAAGTCCTGTCAAAACTTGTTGATAGTATGATTCTTCAAAAGCCTGATGGAATGTGTACAAAATGATCGAAATCTCTTTGAAGTAAACAGGCTCGAATAGATGAATGGGCTCCTCTGCAAGACGAAAGGCAATCGGCGACCATACCTGTCCAAAGTTTTGATCCAGTTGATCAATCTCCATCAGACTCTCAAACAAAACCAAATCGTGCAATGAGACCTTTCTTTCATCCAACAATGAATGAGGAGCATCTTCAATAACACTCACGATGCCCGACCATCCAGGGTGAGCAAATTGTTGATCAAAGATGTATTGCTCAAACCATTTTTCATCTCCAACAAGGATGTTCAAGACTTCGGTTAAAGTGGTCTTTTCATTCATCAACAAAGCACGAACGCGATCACTTTTGAAAAGCGAACCATAAGCATTGCGCTCAAATTCGCGCATGGAGGCCATGAAACCACCCGCGTCAATTGGGAAATTCCAAATTGAAATACCTTGATCCAAATAGGCGGAAAGAATTCTAAATAAAGTTGGATGCACCAAAGAATCCAAATCAATTTTAAAAGTTCGTTTCCAGTTGGAACGCAACTTTCCTATGCGAGGACTATTGCTTTTGGGATATTTGCCATTGAGCATTTTGTCCAATACCTGCTCCATCTTTTGATCTGGAAAATTGACCGCAATTTTTTCTTTCAAAATGCGCACATCAATCTTTCCAGACTTGAACAAATCACGGTATTCTCTCAAAGTCAAATTGCCTTTGAATCCAAAAATTTCGAATGCCTCCAAAAGGGCTTGCTCAAACTTTCGATCTTGAAATGAGTGCAACGTATTGTGGTGCACAAAATCTTTCAGAGGGGCTTGAGCAGGCAAATAATGTTTTAGCTCATGTAAAACTTCGTGTTCCGAAAATTTTACAGTGCCTGTCTTCTCTAGGCTCATAAATCTATTTTTATTTTTTTACACGAACAGCCAATGCATGCTCTGAAAGCGCTGCATGAGCATCCAATCCCACGATATGAATATGTCCTCCCGCATTGCGGTAGTCATTTTCAAAGAAGTGCAAGTTTTCCATTACAGTGTGGTCAACCATCTTGGCTTGACTCAAATCAATCTCAATCGATTGTCCTTGTGGAAGATTATCCAACGTTTTTTTGATGCCCAAATAGTTGGTGAAAACAGCAGCTGATTTGACATGCACACGCATTCTTTGGTTATCCAATTTTTCAACTTCCATTTTGGCAGCAAACATCTGAGCAAATGGAACTTTGAAAACTACTTGAACAATTACTTCAGTTAGCATACCGGCCAAAATACCCACCAATAAATCTTCGAACAACGTGAAGAAAATGGTGATCAAGAAAACCAACAATTGCTCTTTACCAATGTGCAAAGTATGTTTGAACTCTCTGGGATGCGCCAATTTAAATCCTACTCCAATCAACAAAGCAGCCAATGCTGATTTAGGAATCATTTCAATAACTCCGGATAAGAAAGCAACCATGATGAACAAAAATAGACCATGGAAAAAATTGGCCCAACGTGTTCTTCCTCCGTTGTTGACGTTGGATGATGAACGAGCTACTTCAGAAATCATGGGCAAACCTCCCATCAATCCAGCCAATGAATTACCTGCTCCCACTGCAATCAAATCTTTATTGAAATCAGATTTTCTTTTGAAAGGATCTAGAATGTCAATCGCTTTTGCCGTCAACAAAGATTCCAAACTTCCGATGATTGCAAACAAGGCAACATATTGAACGAATGTTCCCATTTGCTTGAATCCTTCAAAGTTGGCATGGAAACCCAAAGTAGAAAAGAAACTTCCCACTTTTACCAATTGCTTGTTTTCTTGAGACAATCCCAACATCATTCCCAATGGAATGGCAACAATCAAAACTACCAACGGCATTGGAATTTTTTTGATGGTTGTGTTTTTAATCAAAGGCCAAGTGAATACAATCACCAATGCAATAATTCCAACCAAAAGCGAAGCTTGGTTCACTGGGTTGCTCATCATTTTTGCAAACGACGTTGGCAATGCGCCCAACAATTCAAGAGGCTCTACCATTGGCTTGTTTTCATGATTCAATGGATTAACACCCATCAATACATGCAATTGCTTTGAGATGATGATAACACCAATCGCTGCCAACATTCCGTGAACGGCAGTCAATGGGAAGAAATCACTCAATTTACCCAATTTCAATACACCAAATAATATCTGTAGAATACCTGCAACGACGATGGCACCCAAAGTCATTTGCCATCCTGTTTCACCACCACCGAACGCAGCAATAGAACCCGCAACAATCACAATCAAGCCAGCAGCTGGACCTTTGATTGTCAAGCGAGCTCCCATGAAAGGAGCCACTACGATACCACCAATGATGGCCGTTAAAACTCCGAATAAAGGATTAGGAAAATCACTTGCAGAAGCAATACCCAAACTTAAGGGCAATGCCAATAAAGCAACCATGAAACCAGAGGTTGCATCAAAACTGATATTTTGTTTTAGTCCTTGGATACCATCCAAGATATTTTCTTTTTTCATTTTGTTTCAATTAAAATTAATGTTTCGTCTAAGCTGTTTGATAAAAACTTCTTGACGCGCACATCCATTTTAATTTCTGAAACAAGATACATCGATTACGACCAGAAAGTAAACATACACTGCGATAGTTTTTTTGAAATGTTGATCCTACTGAATTGGCTAATGATTGAATCCAATGGTTATTTGAATCAATCCAATCACTGCTCAACAATAAGGTAAAGTCTTCACCATCTTCAACTTCTCTATCATCGACAACATCATCAACATCTTCTTCTGAGAATGGAGAAGAATATTGATGTCCATGATGATCCTGAATGGCCATTGCGTAGCCTCCTAGTGACATCACCAGGAAGAACAATCCAATCAAGGACTTCCAACAACGATGGGTGCAGGTAATTTTCATCATTGCTGCAAATATGCCTCAAACAAATTTTATTTCTATTTCTGTTAACCAATGTTTAACGATTTAGACCCTTTATATTTGTCGCATGAAATTGATTTCTTTTAATGTCAACGGCGTAAGAGCAATAACCAAGAAAACTTTTATTGACGATGTGCGCTTGATGAATCCAGATATTCTTTGTTTGCAAGAAACCAAAGCCAATGATCAACAAACAGAAGAAGCGTTGCAGGCATTTGATGAGTATTTCATTTACACCTCATCTGCAGTTCGTCCCGGTTATAGTGGCACAGCAGTATTGACGAAAACAAAACCTTTGTCGGTGACATTTGGTTTGGGAATTGAAGATCACGACCAAGAAGGTCGCTCGATTGTAGCGGAATATGACAATTTCTTTTTGGTCAATTGTTATGTACCCAATAGTGGAAGTGAGTTGGCCCGATTGGATTACCGTGAAAAATGGGATGCGGATTTATTGATCTTCTTGAAAAAATTAGAAGAAAAGAAGCCAGTTATTTTTTGTGGTGATTTGAACGTCGCTCACACTGCGATGGATTTGGCTAATCCCAAAAGCAATTACAACAAGAGTGCAGGGTTCACGCAAAGAGAGATCAATGGATTGGAGAATTTGTTCAGCGCGGGCTTTGTGGACACCTTCCGTCACTTTTATCCCGACACGGTAAAATATTCTTGGTGGAGTGCACGATTCAATTCACGCGCTAAAAATGTTGGTTGGAGAATCGACTATTTTCTGACCTCACCTGCTCTTGTTCCTCAAATCAAAGATGCTTTTATTTTGAATGACATCATGGGAAGTGACCATTGTCCCGTGGGTATAGAACTCCTTTAAGCAATTAACTTTTATTTCTGCAAAACTTCAGTTTTTTGCTGAAGTTGAAAGTCGTTCGTTGGGTATTATTGTACCAAACATATTGGCTATGAATTTAAATGACATGGGGATTCCCAACGTGGATTTGGCGGATTTTATCCACGGAAACGCAGAACAAAAAAATGCCTTTGTTCAATCTTTGGGCAAAGCTTATGAAACCATTGGATTTGTTGCTGTTCGCAATCATTTGATACACGAAGATACCGTTGAGAAATTGTACAATGACGTTAAGTCATTTTTCGATTTGCCCACTGAAATCAAAAGCAAATATGAGATTCCAGGTCTTGCTGGTCAACGTGGTTACACCTCTTTTGGAAAGGAACACGCCAAGGATTCCAATGCAGGAGACTTAAAAGAGTTTTGGCATTTTGGACAACAAGTTGAGGACAATGACCCCATTAAAAATGAATATCCTGAAAATGTTTGGGTCGAAGAGTTACCAAGCTTCAATGAAGTGGGAATTCAAGCCTATAAAGATTTAGAAAACACAGGGAAGTATATGCTTCGCGCAATTGCCTTGTATTTGAATTTGGATGAATATTATTTCGATGACAAGATTCATCACGGCAACAGTATTCTTCGTCCTATCCACTACCCGCCTATCACCTCTGAGCCTCAATCTGCAGTGCGCGCTGGACAGCATGAAGACATCAATTTGATTACTTTATTGATTGGTGCATCCGCTGAAGGCTTGCAGGTTTTGAATAAGAAAAATGAGTGGGTTGATGTAACTGCATTGCCCGATCATATCGTGGTGAATGTTGGCGATATGTTACAGAGACATACCAACGGAAAGTTGTGTTCAACAACACACCGTGTCATCAATCCGCCTCGCGAAAAATGGGATACACCCAGATATTCCATTCCATTCTTCCTTCATCCAAGAAGTGAAATGCGATTGGATTGTTTGCCAGGATGCATTGCTGCTGGAGAATCAGCCAAATGGAGCCCAATCAGTGCCGGAGAATATTTGAATGAGCGATTGGAAGAGATTGGTTTGAAAAAATGAAAATAAGATTTTCTTCACAACATGTGCGTATTCGGATTTCTCCTCAGGATGCTAGCTTGCTGTCCCGCAAGGAATCCGTTGCATTGCACTACCATTTGAATGACCCTTTGGATTTGCAATTTTGCTTGACTTTGGAGCAAGATACCGAATGTGCTTGGGTAAAATTGGAAAATCAAATTGTATTTCAATTCAATGAAGCAATGGTTCGCAATTGGTTGAACAATGATGAAGAAAAAATTTCTTGGCGTATCAATGGACAAGAAATTTCATTGGAAAAAGATTACCCTTGTGAACACAAAATAGGAGACGAAAGTCAAACCTTTCAGCGTCCGCAATGAAGTTAGAAGATCAGCACGGTCGGTCATTTACCTATTTGCGCATTGGTGTCGTCGACCAATGTAATTTGCGCTGCACCTATTGCATGCCTGCCGAGGGACTCCAGTGGGTTTCAAAAAAAGAATGGATTCAACCCGATGAATTTGAAACCATATTTCAAGCTTTTCAAAAATGGGGAATTACGAAGATCCGATTTACAGGAGGCGAACCTTTTGTTCGCCCTGATTTCATGGATATCGTGCAAAGGGCTTCCGTTAATGGGTTTGACAATATTTCCATTACATCCAATGGCACTCTCATTCAGCATGCAGTAATGCAATTGAAGCATTTAGGCATCTCGAAAGTGAATCTTTCCTTGGACACATTGAATCGCGAGAAATTCAAGCAAATTACAAGAAGAGATTTATTTGATGAGGTTTGGAAAGCTATTCTCACTTTAGAAGAACAAAAAATCGCATTTCGAATCAATGCTGTATTGCTCAGAGAGACAACCGAAGCGGAAGTGATCCAGATGATGCAAATGGCATTTGATCGAAAATGGGATTGGTGTTTCATTGAGGAGATGCCGTTTAATGGTCAGGGAGTAACACCAGATTGGAATTGGAATTGGCGTAAAATACAATCCATGATTCAAACACAATTTCCAGATGCCCGACCTATTTCCATGACATCGGGCGACACTACAGAATATTTTGAGTTGAGCAACGGCGCAAGAATAGGCTTCATCGCTGCCTTTTCAAGAACATTTTGCGGCACTTGCAATCGATTGCGATTGACCCCCAATGGGCATTTGCACCATTGCCTTTACAGCCAAGATGCTTATCCGTTGTTAGCACAACTTCGTGCTGGAAAAACAATGGAGGAACTTTATTCTGAGATACAACAGTTTCTTTGGAAGAAGGCTATCAATGGATTTGAGGCGGAAAAAGAAAACGGAAATCAAATGCCGAGCATGGCGCAAATAGGAGGTTAAGATGAATGTACTAGAGGCGATTTCCATTTTGGATCAAGTCCAATTTCCACTTACAATTGAAAAGGTGCGTTGGGAGCATGCGCTGCATCGCGTTTTGGCAGAAGATATCATAGCGGATCAAGATTTCCCTCCATTTGATCGAGTGATGATGGACGGATTTGCTTTTCGATACAACGATTGGATTTCAGGAAAGAGACAATTTTTGATCGATGGATTTTTAGGAGCGGGAGATGATCCATCTTCATTTCATACTGGAGAATGTATCGAGATCATGACGGGTGCTTCGATTCCTTCTGCTTTTGATTGTGTCATTCCAATCGAAAAAGTAATCGTGACGGATAATAGTATTCGCATTCCAGACGATTATTCCCCAAAAGAATTTCACCACATTCATCTTCAAGGATCAGATTACAAACAGGGAGCTGTTTTGATCGAAAAAGGAACTAAAGTTTCTGCACTGCACATCGCAGTATTGACTTCTTGTGGTTATGCGGAAGTATCGGTTGCCGCCTTGCCAAAGATTGCCATTGTATCCACTGGCGATGAATTGGTTGACATTGAAGACACCCCACTGCCCTATCAAATTCGGATGTCCAACATGCCTTCATTGTCGTTGTTCTTTCGAGATTGGTCCAGCCAAATTCAAATGTTTCATTGGAAAGACCATTACGAAGAAATGTCCGCAAAAATGTCTGAGTTGACAGAATTTGATGTACTCATTTTCACCGGTGGCGTATCTAAAGGAAAGAAAGATTTTATGCCTTTGATTTGGCAAAATTCGGGTTTTCAAAAGTTGATTCATGGCATCCAACAAAAGCCGGGAAAACCCATTTGGATTGGAAAGAACGACCATCAAATTCTATTTGGTTTGCCAGGTAATCCAGTGAGTGCACTAACATGTGCCATGGTGTATGCATTGCCTTGGATTCAAAAACATTTGGGAATGAAGCGCACTGAAGTTACTGTTGATATCACGTCACCAATAGCTGCCAACCAGCAACTCGATTTGTTGGTGCCTGTGGTTTATCATCAAGGCCATTGGGAAATTTTAAAGAACAATGGCAGTGGTGATTTGATTGGTTTTTCTTCGGCTAAAGGAATTGTTTTGATTCCTAAAAAATCACAAGATTCTCCGCAGCAAAATCGTTTGCTTTATTTTGGAGGCTGAATGAAAAACACCCTTTTACTTTTCTGCATGGTCAATGCTATGTTGGCTTTTGCGCAAGATGATACAAATCGTAAGGACGCCAAATCACTTCAAGTTTATATCTCTTGCGGGAGTTCTGGTTATTTGGATTGTCAAACGACCTATCTAAAAACCAAAATTACTTGGGCCTATTTCGTACAAGATCAATTTGTCGCAGATGTCAATGTCCGAATCAATGCTCTCAATACAGGAAGCGGAGGACAGCAATATCAAATGATTTTTGAAGGACTCAAAAGTTTAGAAGGCTTGCGAGATACGGTAGAATTTGAGGTCATTTTCAACAGCACGGAAAATGAAATTAGAGAAGAGATCAGACATCACGTAGAGTTGGGATTGATTCGGTATGCATTGTATTTGGACAAGCATGCCGTATTGAATGTCCACAGTTCAGATAGCACCGATCATACGGAGATGGGAGAAGGAACCAATCCTGAAGAAGATCCTTTTCATGCATGGGTTTACAATCTCAGCGCTCAGTCATACTCCAATGGTCAAGAGGTTTCTCAATTTTTGCATTGGGGCACCAGGGCATCGGCCTCCCAAGTAACAGAAAAGCAAAAATTCTTGGTGAGTGTCAATTACAATAAAAGCGTCAATCACTACAAATACCAAGGGGTTGAATCCACATACAAATTGGGGAGTGTAGATTGTTACGCTTTAGCCACATTTTCCATCAACAACCACTGGTCTTGGGGAACCTATCATAATTATGTACATAGCGATTTTGATAATTACAAAAGTGCTTTCTCCAGTAATATCGCCTTAGAATACAATATTTTTCCATATAAGAATTCGCAGACCAAGCAACTCACTTTTTCGGCCTATGCGGGTGGAGATTACAACATCTACAAGCAAAAAACAATTTATCTCAAGAATGAAGAATTTCGTCCCGTTGGTCAAATTAGATGTCAGGGTTATTTCAATCAAAGTTGGGGTTCTGTCTCTTTTGGATTCAGAAATTTAGCTTTATTGAATGAACTTAAAAAAAACAATACAAGTGTAAATACCAACATCGATGCACGCATTTACAAGGGATTTTCAATTTCTCTTTATGCAAGTGCTTCATTGATTCGAAATCAAATCAATCTTCCACTCAACGGAGCTACGATGGATGAGGTTTTATTGCAACAACAAGTGCTGGCTACCAATTATTCCTACTATTCATCGCTCTCTCTGAATTATCGATTTGGATCAATCTACAACAACGTCGTGAACACGCGTTTTCAAAACGAGTTTTAATTTTTATTCTTGAGGTCTTTTTCCTTGTATTTTAGCACCTTTCAGTGAAGAAATCAAGAAAACGATGAAGACTCCTCTACGGTATTGGCATATCAGCGGAATGCTGCTGTCTTCATTGCTTATTTTGGCGGCTCTTTCCTATTTCAATTCTGGGAATCCGATTTTGGATCGCATGGATTTCTTTTCTGACCTCAAATCAAATTCAAACCAATCCTCTTTGGCGGATATCAAGGCGCAACTTGGTGCAATGAAGGATCAAAATTTGATGCGAGATTCATTGCCTGCCGATTATGACCATCACTTGGATTTGTTTTTTCAGTCCATTGAAAATTTGAAAGATTCAGGAGGTACTGTGCACATTGCCTATTTCGGAGATTCACAAATTGAAGGGGATTTACTGACAGCTGATCTGCGACGATCACTGCAAAAAAAATGGGGTGGAAATGGTGTCGGATGGATGCCATTGACAAGCATCGTAGCAGGATTTAGAACGACTATCGGTCATTCTTTCAGCAATTGGGATATAACCGATATTTTGACCAAAGGAAAAAGAAAATGGCCCTTGGGACCCTCTGGTCATTCGTTTGCCGCTTATCCTGGGAGTGAAGTGAAATATTGGAATCGCGAATACAATTTTAAGCAAGTTCAAATCATTGGTCATCCGCAATCATCAGGAGAGTTTCAATGGGACAACTCAAAATCGAGTGGAACTTTTCATTGGCCCGATAGCCTTCATCCGCATTTTGTGCAACAGTTGATTGATCAATCATCCTCAAAATTCTCTCTCAAATGTACAGAGGGGCAACCCATTTTGTATGGCTTGAATTTCGAAAATGGAGATGGCGTTTATGTGGACAATTTTTCTTTTCGCGGAAATTCGGGCACATCACTTTCTCAGTTAGATCAAGCCATGCTTGCTGATATCGATTCTATGATCCCCTACCGTTTGGTCATTGTACATTATGGACTCAATGTGATTGGGCATGGCGTTACAGATTACTCCAACTACCAAAAGAGCATGGAGCGGACGCTGAATCACATCAAAAAATGTTTTCCAAAAGCCTCTATATTGCTCATTGGTATGACGGACAAAGGATACAAAAACAAAGGGACTTGGGAGAGTGATCCGGCAGTTTTGTATTTGCTCAAAGCACAAAAAGAGATGTCAGTGCATCAAGACATTGCCTTCTTTAGCCTATACGATGCGATGGGTGGAGACGGATCCATTGTCAGTTGGGTACAAGACTCGATTCCCAAACTCGCCAACGCAGATTACACGCACATGAATCACCATGGCTCCAAGAGATTGGCCAAGTATATTGATCAATACATACAAAACTCTTTCAAGGTATATTTAGAGAATAATCATCATGATTAAAAAGATCGTCCCTTTCATCATATTGGTTTCCATTTGTTTGGCTTTTGAGGCAACGGCTCAAAACCAGCCTGTTGTTGTGGATAGCATCACTGGAAATAAAACCAAATTGAATTTGCTCTTTCAATACAAAAAGGCTTCTGGTGAAGCTGTGGAAGTTTTGCAAATTGGAGATAGTCACATCCAGCCTGGTGGAATGACTGAGCCTCTCGCCTATTTGTTGCAAAAGGAATTTGGAGATGGTGGTTATGGATTGGCATTCCCATTTCAAGCGGCCAAAACAAATGGGCACAGTGCGTATCAGACGTTTACCAATATGCCTTGGACAACCGCTAAAATCATTAACGACAAACCTGCTCTTCCTATTGGAATCAGTGGATATACCATTTCCAATGCTTCTGTTGAATCAACGATTACTTGGGAATTTGATTCATTGGTGCCTGGCAATGAAGTACAATGGGTAAAAATATTTCATGCGTCTTTGTTGGACTCCAATTTTCATTATCAGTTGCAAAGCGCTCAAGGTGAAATAGCGCAAAAAATCAAATCACTTTCCAATGCGCATCAAAGTGTTTTCTATTTCAACAAACCCACTTATGTTTTTGAACTCAAACATGAGCAGTATTATGAGAAGCAAAAAAGTTCGACCATCTATGGCGTATATGTCACCAATGGAAACCGAGGAGCACGTGTTTCTTCCATAGGTGTAAATGGTGCGACTTATCACCACTACTCACAGAACATTTTATTTCGCAATCAATTGGAAATGTTGCGTCCCGATTTGGTGATTATTTCATTGGGCACCAATGAGGCTTTTCAGTCCAATTTTGATGACACATTGTTTTTTGATGAAGTATTGAATTTGGTTCAAATGATCCAAAGTATGGAGTCAAAACCTTTGGTGATGTTGACGACTCCACCGGCAGTGAGCATTCGCAAATCCAGTGGCAAAAAATCTTATTTCGCTCCCAACCCAACTGTCCCCGCGATTCGCGAAGTAATTTTGGATGTGGGCAAGCGACTGGAAATTCCTGTTTATGATTTGTATTCGGCTATGGGTGGAGCCAATAGTATGAAAGATTGGTCGCAATTGGGCATGACCGACAAAAAGCAAATTCACTTCTCTCCCAAAGGTTACCGCATTTTGGGAGAATCGATGTCGCATGCCATTCAAATGCATTTGCCCAACAATACAACTTCAAAATAGTCTGGAATGTGGCAGGCCATTGAATCCCAACTGTTATTTGATCCCCACCATCCGTTGGTGTTCAATTCCGCGTTCTTTTTTGTGTTCTTTGCTCTTTTCTTTTTTTTCTACACGGCCGTCTATCGACAAACAACTTTGCGTCTTTGGTTGGTATGTGCGTTCTCACTTTTTTTCTTTTACAAAGCGTGTGGCGAATATGTTATTTTTATTTTAGTCGCCGCTGTTGTAGATTTTCGACTTTCTCATTGGATAGCAAAATCGCAAAATCCCTTTGAACGGAAGTTAGGATTATTGGTCAGTATCGTTCTAAATCTTGGTCTCCTCTTTTATTTCAAATACACGGATTTCTTTATTGAGATTTGGAATCAATGGCAAACAGACAATATTACCTTGCTACACTTGGCGTTGCCCGTCGGGATTTCTTTCTACACTTTTGAAAATCTGAGTTACACCATTGATGTTTATCGCAAGCATTTTAAGCCCGTCGATCGTTTTGTTGACTACTTGTTTTTCCTTTCTTTTTTTCCAAAATTGATGATGGGGCCCATCGTTCGAGCGGCGGATTTTTTGCCACAAATCAGACAGCAAATCAATATTTCCAAAGAGGATATCGGTCATGGCTTGTTTTTTATTTTAAGTGGCTGCTTCAAGAAAATGGTGATCAGTGATTTCTTGTACACCAATTTGGTTGAGGTAGTATTTGATGATCCCACTCGTTATAATGGAGTGTATACCCTATTTGCCGTATATGCTTATGCCATGGTTATTTATTGTGACTTCAGTGGATACTCTGACATGGCCATTGGAATAGCGCGCTGGATGGGTTTAAATATCAACATCAATTTCTCGGCTCCTTATCAATCTGCCTCCATAACTGAATTTTGGAGACGTTGGCACATCTCCTTGTCTTCTTGGTTGAAAGATTATTTATACATCCCGTTGGGGGGCAATCGAAAAGGATTAACCCGTACCTACCTGCATTTGTTGATCACCATGTTTTTGGGTGGATTTTGGCACGGCGCCAATTGGACTTTTATCATTTGGGGAATTCTGCATGGATCATTATTGGCCATCGACAAATGGCGAATCGATCGATTCAAGCCTACAGGTGAAATGAGCCAAGGCAAGCGCATTTTGGCCATTGCATTGACTTTCCATTTGGTGGTTTTTTGTTGGATTTTCTTTGGGCCTGATAGCCTGGATAAAAGCTTGATCATTATCGATCAAATTATCCATCATTTCGATGTATCAACTCTGGTTCCTTTTCTCCAGCACTATCAGAATGTGGTATGGATGCTTTTATTGGCGATCGTACTTCATCAATTGCCCTTGCGTTGGAATGATACTTTGATTGCATTTTTATCCAAACAAAAAATGCTCACGCATGTTTTGATCATGGTGAGCATTTTACTGATGGTAGCTTATTTCAAATCGGACACACCGGTGGCGCCGATTTATTTGCAATTCTAATGTTGGGTCACATGTGTACCCGAAGCATCCACTTTTACGGAATGAATGACACCGCGGAATAAAATGCGGAAGGTGAATGATTGCCATGCTTTGGGCAGCATCCCATTGAATTTCAAAGAATCATTTTCCAATCGCATTCCGCCGAAACCTTGCACAATGGACATCCACGTACCAGCCATACTGGTAATGTGCAATCCTTCATGGGCTTCATGGTTATAATCATCCAAATCCAATCTCGACGTACGCATGTACATCTCCACCGCCTTTTCTTCATAACCCAGTTTGGCCGCTAGAATACTGTGAACACAAGGCGACAAACTGGATTCATGCACCGTCATGGGTTCATAGAAATCAAAATTGGCTTTGATCACTTCGGCACTGAAATCATCTTCGAAGAAATACAAACCTTGCAAAACATCAGCTTGTTTGATAAAACAACTTCTCAGAATTCTATCCCAGCTCCAATGTTGATTGATGGGGCGCTCGGCTTGCGGCAAATCGGATGCATTCATAATGACTTTGTCCAAGAATCCATCCTGTTGCAAAAAGACTTTTCCATCTTCATGTTCAGGAAAATACATCTTCTCGATGACCTCATTCCAATGTTTCAATTCATCTGCTGTAACGTCCCATTTGGCCGTTCCCTGCTCATATTGTTGTGGATTTTGCAACTTCAATTCTTCCAAAATCTCAAGGCAATATTTCAAACACCAAACTGCAATGTAGTTCGTGTACCAATTGTTGTTGACGTTGTTTTCGTATTCGTTAGGTCCCGTTACACCGTGCATCACAAATTGTTTTTTGTGTGCACTCCAATGAACACGTTGTGCCCAGAAACGAGCAATCCCCAACAACACTTCCCATCCCGTTTCTAGTACGTAAGAAGAATCACCAGTGTAGCGGGTGTAGTTGTAAATGGCGTAAGCGATAGCACCATTGCGGTGAATTTCCTCAAATGTAATTTCCCACTCATTGTGACATTCCTCGCCATTCATGGTCACCATCGGGTAAAGCGCAGCTCCCTTTTTGAATCCCAATTTGGCGGCGTTTTCAATGGCTTTGTCTAACTGGTTGTGGCGATACTTCAAAAGTTGCTTGGCTACTTCTTGATTCTTGGTTGCCATATAAAATGGAATACAATATGCCTCGGTATCCCAATAAGTAGAGCCTCCATATTTTTCACCGGTAAATCCTTTGGGGCCAATATTCAATCGCGCATCACTTCCCGTGTATGTTTGATTGAGATGAAAAATATTGAATCGAATTCCTTGTTGCGCTTCATCGCTTCCTTCAATCACAATATCCGCCATTTCCCAAATCTTAGCCCATGCTGCGATGTGCGCTGATTTCAATGCTGAATATCCAAATTCCTTGGCAGACAAGGCGTGTGACAATGCAGCTTCTTTTACTTTGCCTTTTTCGACATACAGTGAATTATCCAATCCAATGTACTTGAAAATCACAGCGGATTGGCCTGTAGCTACTTCCCCTTCGAAGTTGGAAGCAACAAAAGAAGAACGAGATTCATCAGAAACCCACTGCACATTCTCTGTATCATGGGTCATGGCAACAGCCAATTCAAATTGTGTCTTCTTGGTGACATTCACCACACTGCCTGTTCCTGATTGAACATGCTCTTCGATCGGTTCCCAAAAAATTTCGTCATAGTTGGCATCGTGATTTTTCACATTGCCATCCAAAATCGATTGCAAAATAACTTTGATTGGGGTGTTGATCGGAGTAACCGCCAAACGAATAGCAGCAACACTTTCGTTGTCCATGCTAATGAAACGCTGCGCCTCAATTTTACAATGCGCTCCATTTTTCATTTCAGCAATGAATGTTCGGGTTAAAATACCCTTTTGCATGTCCAATTCTCGGACAAACTCTTTGACTGGCGTTGAGGCCAAATCCAAAGTTTCTCCGTTGATGGTTACATGGATATTGTGCCATGCAGTAGCATTGAGCACTTTGGCAAAATATTCAGGGTAACCGTTTTTCCACCAACCCACACGCGTCTTGTCTGGATAGTACACACCCGCCACATAGGAACCTTTGAGATGCTTTCCTGCATACAATTCTTCATGGCCCGCACGTTGACCAAATTTGCCATTTCCCAAACTAAAGATACTCTCCGAACTTTGGTGATGATTGGCATCAAACCCAGTTTCGATTACCTTCCACGGATCAACTTTTAAATACTGAATCATTTGACTATTGTTAAATGAAAAAACTCTTTTCTAATTTTTCAATTGTTATATGAGACAAATCAGCCACCACAAAATCTGCTTCGGGCAATGCTGATGATTCACCAATACCGACACAAAAGAACCCGCCTTTTTTGGCTGCTGCTACTCCACTCACTGCATCTTCAAAGACTACCGTTTCTTGCGGAAGAACTTGTAACATCTCGGCTCCTTTCAAGAAAACTTCAGGGTTGGGTTTGGAAGCGGTAACGACATTCCCATCAACCACAGCATCTAGGTATTGAGCGATGCCCAATTTCTCAATAATCAATGGAGCGTTTTTAGAGGCCGATCCCAAAGCCGTATGAATGGATTTTGATTTCAATTCTTGCAACAACTGCAATGCCCCTGGCAACAAATCGCTGGGTGTCAATTGTGAAACCGCCTCCAGATAAATCTCATTCTTTTCGGTCATCATCGCCAACTTTTGGGATTCAGAAAAGACGTGGTTGGATTTTAAAAGAATATATTCCAAACTTTCCACGCGAGACAAACCTTTTAAAGCTTCATTGTCTTCATGTGTGAATGATACGCCAATCTTGGATTCTGCTAACTGCTTCCAAGCAATAAAATGATGACGCGCTGTATCTACCAGCACGCCATCTAAATCAAATAAACAAGCCTTGAGCTTCATTAAGACATGGCGTTGGCGAATACGTATTTTACATGATAATTCACCAAACCATCAATTGGTTTTTTGATGACTTGCCCCAAGCGAATGCCTTCTTGCTGTGCAGCAATCTCCAAACAATGTTTGAAGTAATGCGAGATTGAACCTACAAAATGAACCGGCTGATTTTCCCAATTGTCAAAACATTTCACATGTATATCGATAAACTCACGCATCCCCCTTACGACCCAATTGATCACATGCGGGTGATGAGAATGTTCTCCAATAAAACGAGTGAAGCTCGCTAAAAAGACATTAGCGTTAGGTTCACGATAAACTCTTGAAATGAACTCATCTTTTGAAATCGAAAATGTTTTTTCAAAAGCCTCACGCAAATCTGCTGGTAGCTTTTTGTAAAAATATTCGCGTAAAAGAATTTTCCCGAAATAACTACCCGATGCTTCATCTCCTAAGATATAGGCCAATGACGGAACTTCCTCATGTATTTCCTTTCCATCAAAAGAACAGCTGTTTGAACCCGTGCCCAAAATGCAAGAAATACAATTTTCGCCATCGTATGTGGCATATGCACAACCCACCAAATCGTGATCTACCACAATTTTTGCATTAACAAAAACGCGTTTTAATCCTGTTTCTATAATCGCACACATCACATCTGTGCTTGATCCAGCGCCGTAAAAGTAAATTTCTTTGACCTTCTCGGCATAAAGCGCCAAAGGAGCATTGGCACGAATAGAGGTTTCTACCACATCTTCATTGTGGAAGTAGGGATTTAATCCCATCGTTTCAAAATTCCCCAAACGTGTTCCTTCTCGATCTATCAGGGCCCAATCGCATTTAGTGGAACCGCTGTCAGCAATTAATATCATGAATTTATCTTTAAGTTTTAAATTTTTCCAACCAATTCAACAACGCGCTCAGAATATCCTGCTTCGTTGTCATACCAGCCCATTACCTTTACCAAATTCCCATTGACTGATGTCAATGCGGCGTCAAAAATACAAGAGTACTTGCTACCAACAATGTCGATAGAAACAATTGGATCTGTGCAGTATTCGATGATGCCTTTCATTTCGTTTTCTGAGGCTTTCAGAATAGCTGCATTGATTTCTTCTTTGGTAACATCACGTTTTAAAACGGCAACCAAATCAGTCAATGATCCATCAGGCGTTGGGACACGTACCGCTACTCCATCCAATTTTCCTTTCAATTCTGGTAATACTTCGCCTACTGCTTTTGCCGCTCCCGTTGAAGTGGGAACCATGCTCAATCCTGCAGCACGGGCTCTTCTTAAATCCTTGTGTGGGGCGTCGTGTAAGCGTTGATCGGCGGTATAGGCATGCACCGTTGTGATGTATCCTTTTTCAATTCCAAATACATCGTGCAATACTTTGGCCATGGGGGCCAAACAATTGGTCGTGCAAGAGGCATTGGATAAAATCACATCTGATTCCGTGATTTCGTTTTCATTGACTCCCAATACAACGGTCTTGATTCCTCCAGTTGCGGGCGCGCTAATCACCACCTTTTTTGCACCGGCCGTGATGTGTTTTTCTGCACCTTCTTTGTCTGTGAAAATTCCGGTAGATTCAATCACAACATCAATTCCCATAGTTCCCCAAGGCAATTGAGCGGGATCTTTCTGAGCCAAAACCTCAATGCGATTTCCGTTTACAACCAAGAAATTTCCATCCGCACTTACTTCGGCTTTTACGCGACCGTGAACGCTGTCATACTTTAACAAGTGAACCAAAGTTTTGACATCGGTCAAATCATTGATGGCTACTACTTGTACATTTTCTTTTTCGATAAGGCTTCTGAAGCACATTCTTCCAATGCGTCCAAAACCATTGATGGCAATTTTTTTCATGTCAATTTTTCTTTTTTTTAAATAGATAATATGCGTGCTATACGTAATTCATCACGATTCGGCATGTTTCGACGCGTAATGGATTCCTCTAAAGACGTATAGGACTCGTTATCATTGACGATCCCTACCATCACATTCTTTCTTCCTTGTAAAATACCCTCAACCGCTGCAACGCCCATTCTACTGGCGATGACGCGATCATAACAACTAGGAGCACCTCCTCTTTGCAAGTGACCCAATACAGAAACGCGGGTATCGTATTCTGCATATTTCTCTGTTACTTTTTTTGCAATCTCATAGGCTCCTCCACTTTTACTTCCCTCGGCAACGATCACGATGGAACTTGATTTCCCGCTCTCTTCACTAGCTTTCAAAGTATCCACCAACTCGTCTACGCTCATCTCGTCTTCTGGAAGTACAATTGCTATAGCTCCCGCTGCAATGCCCGATTTTAAAGCAATAAAACCTGAGTTACGTCCCATCACTTCCACAAAAAACAAACGATTGTGTGATGTGGCTGTATCGCGAATTCTATCGACTGCATCCACTACAGTATTGGTGGCTGTATCAAAACCAATGCAATGGTCCGTCCCAAACAAATCATTGTCAATGGAACCCGGTATTCCCAATACTGGAATGCCATGTTCTTTGTACAATAAATTCGCTCCTGTAAACGTACCGTTTCCACCGATAGTAATCAAGGCATCTACGCCGTGCTTCTTGATTTGAGCAGCTGCTTGCGCTCTTCCCTCGGCTTCATAAAATTCTTTGCAGCGAGAGCTCTTCAATATCGTACCCCCTCTACCCAAAATACGGGCCACCGAACGTTCATTCAATCGCTTAAAATCACCATTCATCAAACCCATGTATCCTTGAAAAATTCCGTCCACTTCTATGTTATGAAAAACACATGCGCGAACAACAGCGCGAATAGCCGCATTCATTCCTGGAGCATCACCTCCACTGGTTAAAACACCGATTCTTTTGATTCCAGATGTATTCATTTTGTAAATATAACAATAAGTACTCTAAGTGTATATTTTACACTAACTATTTTTCAACATCCCTTATTTTCGCAAAAAACGGAAACAAAAAAATGGATATATCGGTAGACTGTGTTGTTTTTGGCTTTGATGAAGATGAACTCAAAGTCTTACTCATTGAGCAAAAGCAACCAGAGGGAAAATCGACTATCAAGCTACAAAAGGCGGTCCCTGGAGATTTGGTTAAAGAGAACGAGGGACTGGATGAGGCAGCCAAGCGCATCTTATACGAGTTGACTCGTTTGGATGGTATTTATCTCAAGCAATTCCATGCATTCGGCGATCCCAATCGCGTGACTGGATTAAAGGATCGAGATTGGTTGCGCAGTTTTAGAACACATCCTGAAAGACGCGTCATCACTGTTGGATATTATTCGTTGGTGAAAATGGATGACTTCAATCCACAAGCTGCATCCTTTGCCAAAAAAGCACAATGGGTTGACGTTTACAAAATTCCAAATCTTGCCTTTGATCACAACGACATTGTTATGGAAGCTGTGAAAGTATTGCGACACGAATTGATGGCGGATCACATTGGATTTGAATTACTCCCCGAAAAATTCACGCTTTCTCAATTGCAAAAATTGTATGAGATTATCTTGGACAAAAAATTGGACAAGCGCAATTTCAGAAAGAATATTCTGCGAACGGACACTGTGACTCCATTGGAAGAAAAGCAAAGTGGCGTTTTACACAAACCGGCGCAACTTTTCTCTGTTAAACGTCCTCGAAAAAAAGATTGATAAAAATCAAATTCAATTCATCAATATACCCATAACATTGCAGTATGTATTATTCTTCATATTTACAATTGGATAAAGTGCTCAACGCACAAGAATTAGAGAGCGATAAAATTGGCAAACATGCCCACGACGAAATGCTCTTCATTGTCATTCACCAAGCCTATGAACTTTGGTTCAAGCAGGTTTTGTTTGAAATGAGATCGGTTCACTCCATCTTCTCATCACCGAGCATTAACGACAACGCTCCAGACATTGCCACTTCTGTAAGACGCATGAATCGCGTTGTTGAAATTTTGCGTGTTCTCGTTCATCAAGTAGATATTTTAGAGACGATGACGCCACAAGACTTTTTGGAGTTTCGTGATTTGCTTCGTCCAGCCTCTGGATTTCAAAGTATCCAATTCAAGGAATTAGAAGGCATTTTGGGATTGAAAATGGAAAACCGCCATGGGCAATCGTATTACACAAGTCAATTGAATCAAAAAGACTTGGAACATATTCAAAACCTTTCGCACACTGCTTCATTGTTGTCATTGATTGACGCTTGGTTGTCCAGAATGCCATTTTTTGAAGGAGTTGAAATGGGCAGCGAAGGAGACTTCTGGAAAACATACCGCGGCATATATGAAAGCACTTTGCGCGATGAGGAAAAAGGAAACATGGAATGGTTTGATCAAATGTTTTTCCAAGAAATGGAAGGTCAAAGTTTGTCCTTGAAAGCGAGAAGAGCCGCCATGTTGATCACTCTTTATCGTGATGTTCCTATGTTCCAAAACCCCTACCGCATCATCAATCATCTGTTGGATATTGATGAGTTGTTGGCTACTTGGAGATGGAGACATATGAACATGGTTCATCGTATGATTGGTATGAGAAGCGGAACAGGCGGAAGTACGGGAAAGGGATACCTGCGTGAAGCGGCGATGAAGCATTATATCTTCAATGGTTTTGCAGAATTGACCAGCTTCATGGTGCACCGATCATTGTTACCAGAACTTCCAACAACATTGAACCAATCATTGGGTTTTAAAGGATAAATGCTACGTTCCATTGATCCATATCGTCAAACGCTCGTTGCCAAGTATGACAACGACTCTTCGGATGATATCGCTCAAAAAATTAAACGCGCAGAAAAGGCGCAACTCAAGTGGAGTCGTTGGTCGGTAGACGAACGCATTCATGGCTTGCACCAACTCATGGGCTTGCTTCAAGCCAATAAACAATCCTGGGCGGAGATGATGTCTCGAGAAATGGGCAAACCCGTTTCTCAAGGCATCGCTGAAATAGACAAATGCATTTCACTTTGCTTGCATTACGCCGAAAAAGCCAATCAATATTTAGCGCCGGAGCAAATTTGGACGCAACAAGAAAAGGTTTCCATTTTGAGAAAGCCATACGGTATATGGTTGGGCATCATGCCCTGGAATTTTCCCATGTGGCAGGTATTTCGTTTTGCCATTCCCGCATTATTGGCCGGCAATACTGTACTGCTCAAACACAGCCAACATGTTACGGGTTGTGCATTGTTGATTGAAGATGCCATTCACAAAGCGTGGATGAATGACGGCATTTTTCAGGTTTTAAAAATTGCATCTCACCAAGTAGATGAAGTGCTCTCCCACCCTGCTGTATCGGGCGTCTCGCTCACAGGATCAGAATCTGCCGGTCGCAGCGTTGCGGCATTGGCAGGAAGGAACATTAAAATTTCAGTTTTGGAATTGGGTGGTTCCAATGCGATGATTATTGATGAACACGCTGATTTGCGCTTGGTCATTGATGGAATTATTCAAGGACGTTTCAATAACAGCGGCCAAAGCTGCATAGCCGCCAAGCGAATTTTGGTGCATGAATCCCGATGGAACGAGGTTCAAATTGCTTTGGTAGAAAGAATCAAGCATCTCAAATTGGGTGATCCACTGGATGCAGAAACATTCATCGGACCGTTGGTCAACGTGGATGCTGCAGAGCAATTGGAGAAACAATACAAGCAAGGGATTTCCCAAGGTGCCGAAGTCATTGTTCCTTTGGTTCGTTCACAAGCGCTCTGCAGCCCAGCAGTGGTTGCAATCGATCAACCCAATAACATCCTTTGGCAAGAAGAAACATTTGGACCCTTGGCGGTTTTGATGCCTTGGGATGACATGAAACAATGTTTGTCTTTAAGACAACATGAACATTACGCATTGGGGACCAGCATTTATACCCATCAACCCGATGCTTGGATGAAAAAGAGCTATATGATTCATGAGCCCATCATCGTTTTCAATAACATTGTCAAAAGCGCTGCTCATTTGCCCTTTGGGGGCCTTAAAAAATCAGGGTTTGGAACAGAATTGGGGGAGGCTGGCATACAAAGCTTCACCTACCCCCAAGTCATCCAATATTGATTACATCGCGCGCAAATCGAACAATGTAAATAGCATCACGCACACCATTAACATCAAAGCGTGTTTCAAAATGACCTGAAACTTTTGCTCACTCTTTCTCCACTCATCTGTAAAACTGATGGGCAAGTAAACCAATGCAAATCCTGCAATTGAAAACAGCATGGACCAAGCAGCGTTGTCCCAATGTTGAATTCTGGCCATTACCCCATACGAAAAGCGCACGACGAAAAAAGTAGACAACAACATCAGCAACCAATCCATTTTCTTTTGATCCGCTTTGAAAAGTAGATAGCCCAAAATTGGACCTCCCAACAATCCCATTATTCCTATACCCAACCAAAGCAAAGCGGCTGCTCCAGGGGCATGTGCAATTTTTAATATCGATCCTGCAACCAGAAATAAGGCGCTTACGATAACAACACCGCTCAATGT
>CANFLZ010000021.1 GCA_947448135.1 Flavobacteriales bacterium | reverse complement strand
CTGCATATTGCTGCTACTGGGAGCCAACTGCGCTCTTCTCAAGCTTTGTGTAACTGAATTAGGATTGTAATCCGACTCATGAAATTTTCTCACCGCGCGGCGAGTATTGACGATTTCTTCAAATGATTGTGATAGAGACATAGATAAAAATTAGGAATCGAAATTAGTGAGGAAAATCAAAAACAAATGATCTAAATTCTTTAAAACAAGAAAGGCGCTAAAAGCGCCTTTCTTTGTACCCCGGGCGGGACTTGAACCCGCACGACCGCAATGGTCACAGGATTTTAAGTCCTGCGTGTCTACCGATTCCACCACCAGGGCATCCGTTGCGGTAGCAACAAAAAATCCCGATTGCTCGGGATTTCATTTGAGCGGGAAACGAGACTCGAACTCGCGACCCTAACCTTGGCAAGGTTATGCTCTACCAACTGAGCTATTCCCGCTTATTATAAGAACGTTTGGGATGCAAAAATACACTCAATTTCTATTTGCGCAAGTGTTTTTTCATCTTTTTTTTTACTTCCAAAATTCAGCTATGGTTTTCAATACTTTGCGCGTAGCTCCCGATTCTTGGGATACCACTTCCGCAGCCTTCTGACCAACTGCTACGCGAACCTCCTCATGCGCTAACCATTGTGTCAACTGATCGATCAATGCCTCTGTTGTATCTACTTGCACTCCAGCACCCAACGATCTCAACAACTGGGCTTCTTGAAACTTCTCGGCATTGGGTCCCCATGCTACAGCACAACCATGCGCAGCGGGCTCCAAGACATTGTGAATGCCTCTCCCCCATCCTCCTCCCACGACTGCTATATCTCCCAATTTGTATAATCCACCAAGCTCTCCCATTGTATTTAAAACCATAACAGGTGCTTCATTCGGATGATCACTATTCAATTCAGTAGCGCGAATGGTCTTTTGCCAAAATACTTGCTCGATCTCCGCAATCCGCACATCATCGATATGATGGGGTGCGATAACCCACTTCACATCGGTGTACGATTCAATCAATTCCGATACTGCTCTTTCTTCGACAGAATAGGACGAACCCAAGACGACGACTCTTGCATTGCCTTTCCAACGTTTGTACTTTTCTGGCACTTGCGCACTTCGAGCGATTTCAAAAACCCTGTCAAATCGTGTGTCCCCACTCACTTCCACATTGGCCCATCCTTGCCCCATCAAAAGCTGTGCGGAACGCTCATCCTGAACATGAAAATAAGAGACGTTTTTTAATATCGACTTCCAAAAAAAAGCATTGCGACCAAAAAATCGTTGCTCTGGATAAAACAACCCAGAAAACATAATCACTGGAATCTTCCTATTTCCAAGTGCGCGCAACATGTTGGGCCACACTTCATATTTCACCAACAACATTAATCTTGGACGGAGAACATCGCACCACACTTGCATATTTGATGTTGTATCCAAAGGCAAATACGTGATGATATCCGCTCCAGAATAATTTTTCCTGACCTCATATCCGCTGGGCGAGTAGAACGTCAATGCTATTTTGGCATGAGGAAATTGAGATCGAATGGACTCAATGACGGGTCGCCCTTGCTCAAATTCCCCCAATGAAGCAACGTGAATCCACAGTACATCCGCAGTCGCATTCTGCTGCCGCCAGTTTTTCATGATGCCGATTGCTGATCGTTGCCCTTTGGTAATTGCTCTAGCCTTGGAATGAAAAACGCCAACCGCTGAAAGCATACCCTGATAGGCATACATGCCCAAATCCAACAACGAGGGGAACGCAGCCATATCAATTGATATAAAATGCGTCTGGAGCGCGTTGGTATAAATTTAAAATCCAGCCCACTTTCAATCCTACGAGACCATCGTTTCTTTTGGCATGATCAAACGATTGCGTATCATAATTGTAACCACGAACACTCTTCGTCCAAGCTTGTGTCGCTTCTAAACCAATTAAGAAATTAATTCGTCGATTGTTACTCAAATGCGAATACCCAACAAAACCGTGCACTGCAGGCCCACTGGTTAATCGGTCATAACCGCGCAAATTATCACCAGACAACGCATTGATTTCATGGCTCTGGTGTTCAATTCTTATTTTATGAAACAGATAACCTGCACCACCATAAACCAAAAGTCCACTATTTTTATTGGGCCCAATCACAGGAAATAAATGACCAAAATCGCCAAATGCTTGCCATCCGCGTTCCTGAATGTAAACGATTGCCGGTTGACCTTGATTGTCTAATATCTCGCCTTTTGGTGTATATAAATTTTGCAACAATCCCGGCTCTGAAACTCGATTACCAAAAAGATAGTTGGCTTGTACGCCCCAAAATCTAGACTTCTTATCCTTGATATGAAAATTCAAACCTGCACTTCCCGTCAATCCAAATCTTTTGGCCATGTCCCCTGTCGGCAAATGATAACCATACGTGAGCGTAACATGAGGATTGAAAAGAATACTGTCACGCACTTGAAATTGTGCTAAAACACTACTTAGATGAAATGCTAACAAACCAATTACAAGAGCAAATTTCCTCATTGCACCAATAATTTAAATCCAACCCCATGAATATTGACGATTGAAATTTTTTCATCTTGGGACAAATACTTTCTCAGACGGGTAATAAACACGTCCATGCTCCTTCCGACAAAATAAGTATCATCCCCCCAAACCATGTTCGCCAATAACTCACGTTCTAAAACTTGCCCTTGATGTTCCACCAAAAGTTTCAATAAATCTGCTTCCTTTTTGGTGAGTTTCCGCTGAGTATCGGGACCAATCAAATCAAAGTTTTTAAAATCAACGGTATATAAACCCAGCTTAATTTCCGATTTGTTTTCTGTTTTGAATTTTACATTTCGCTTGAGTATAGCACGGATGCGAAGAATCAATTCCTCACTAGAAAATGGTTTGGTGATATAATCATCACCACCAACCTGAAATCCTTTGACTTTATCTTGCGCCATTCCCTTGGCAGTGAGAAAAACGATTGGAATTTCGGTGTCAATTTTTCGGATATCCCCAGCCAAACTAAAACCATCTTTCTTCGGCATCATTACATCCAACAAGCAAAGGTCATAGCCTCCCTTGTTGAAATAAGCTAATCCTTCTTTGCCATCACTGGCCAGATGCACAACAAAACCTTCTTGTTTCAGTGTGTCTTGAATGACGAATCCCAAATTGCGATCATCTTCAACGAGAAGAATTTGCGCGGTGGTGGGCAGATTGGAGTTCATTTCTTTTTATTTATTGGCCAATGGCAATTGCAAAGTAAAAATAGAACCTTTTCCCTTTTCACTTTTGACCGAAATTTTACCTTTTTGCGCTTTCAATGTCGTCTGCACATAATACAAGCCCAATCCAAAACCTTTGACATTGTGAATGTCACCTGTTGGAACGCGATAGAACTTGTCAAAAATCAAACTCTGTTGTCTTCTGTTGATGCCAATTCCATTGTCTTCGATATCGACGAGAATGCAGTTTTTTCCATTCCGTGTTCGGATTTGAATCAACGGCTCGTGATCGGTGTACTTGATGGCATTGTCTAGCAAATTGTATATGATATTGGAAATATGGACTGGGTCACCTGTTACAATATGGGCTGCTGCGCTGAGATCGATTAGTATATTACCTCCCAATTCCTCGATACGAATGGTGTTTGTAATAACCGCTGTTTGGATAATTTCATGCACATCCACTCGTTGCCAAACCAAAGATTTTTTTTGAGACAGCGATGATATTTGAAGAACCTTTTCCATCTGGCCCTTCAATCGCTTGGCCTCGCTTTCAATAATCTCGACATAAGTGCGATGTCTTTCTTTGTCATCAAATATTCTATCGGATTTCAACGCCTCAGTTCCCAGTTGAATGGTCGCCAATGGAGTCTTCAATTCATGGGTCATGTTATTGACAAAATCATTGCGAATTGTAGAAAGACGTTTCTCTCTAAACAAGACCCAAATGGTGTAGGCGAAGAATACAAAAATCAAAAAGATGACCACCGAACTATACATCCAGAAATCAATTCGTTTGAATAAAAAAGTGTTTTTATGAGGGAAATAGAGCGAAAGATAATGCCCTTCGGATGGATAGATTTTCAAGCCATTTTTCTCGGGGTCATGACTGACCGAATCTGCTGATGCCGATACCCAGCCTTGCACTTCATATTGATTAGAAAAACAATCATAGATTCCATACTGCACTTCTTCGAGAACCCCTTCACGTTGAAGCTCATCTTCCAAAAGTGTTTTCAACAAATAAGGGGACGGTGTGTGATTAACACAAATAATAAAAGATCCGCGCCCCATAGATTTAGGAGGCTCAACAATGGACTGATCATTTTCAATCAAGTGAATTTTATTGGCCACATTGATTAAAACAGAATTGACTTTTGTAACAAAGACGCTTTCTTGCAAGTGATAGGCCTGCGTCACCCAATACACTTGTCCGGCAGTGATTAACCCGAGGGAAATCACCGCCAAGACAATGACTACTGCAATACTTCTTTTGATCATCCTTCAATTCCCGCAGAAACTGTGGGCAAATCGCGACTTACTTTTTTGAATAATCCTTGCAATACTTTACCCGGTCCAACTTCAACTACTTCTGAACATCCATCTGCGATCATATTCTCCATAATTTGTGTCCATCTCACAGGAGCGGTCAATTGCTCAATCAAATTTTGCTTGATTACTTCAGGATCCGTCTGAGGCTTGGCATTTACATTTTGGTAAACAGGACAAACAGGAGAATGGAAAGGTGTATTGGCAATTGCCGCCTTTAATTCATCTTGCGCTGGCATCATCAATGGGCTATGAAATGCACCACCGACAGACAATTTCAACGCACGCTTTGCGCCGGCCTCTGTTAATGCCGCACAGGCAGCATCTATCGCTTCGTTGCTTCCAGAAATAACCAATTGACCTGGGCAATTGTAATTGGCAGCAACAACTACTCCATCGATCGACGCACAAATCTCTTCAACCTTAGCATCTTCCAAACCAAGAATTGCAGCCATTGTAGAGGGATTAATTTCACAAGCTCTTTGCATCGCTTGAGCGCGCGCAGAAACCAATTTCAATCCATCTTCAAAACTAATCGCACCTGCGGCAACCAAAGCGGAGAACTCCCCCAAGCTATGCCCTGCAACCATCACCGGTTGAAAACCTTCTCCCAAACATTTTGCTAAAACAACACTGTGCAAGAAAATAGCCGGTTGGGTTACATTGGTTTGTTTCAATTCTTCTTCTGTGCCATTGAACATGATATCGGTAATGCGGAAACCCAAAATATCATTGGCTTGTTCGAGCATGCTCTTTCCTAACTCACTTTGCTCATAAAGATCTTTGGCCATTCCGGTGAACTGCGCACCTTGACCTGGAAATACGTAAGCTTTCATTCTTAAAATTATATTGGAAAATTATTTGCTGTTTTTAACCCAACGGATATTCTGACCGTTGATTTGAATCATGTATTGACCGACACTCAAATCACTCAATTGAATGCCATGGATTCTGGAATAGTTTCCGGCCATTACTTCCTGACCCATCATGTTTAAAATTCGGTAATGAGCATTATCGGCGACATTGACATGCAAGAAATCAGCAGAAGGATTGGGATAAACTACAACTTGATTGCTTTCATTTATTTCATTTACTTGCGCAGCATTCGCATCATAAACCAGCGTTGATGACACAGCTCCAGCAGTTGTATTGATTTGCAACAAAGGAACATTGATACCCGGTGTCAACCACTTGTATTCAATCGCCTCAGGACGGGCAAATGGCAATGTCAAACTAAATTGATCCACCACCAAAATATCGTTGGCGTTAACCGTTGACTTTACTTTGATAACCGGATAATCAACACCGAACAAATTCAGAGTACCATAAGCCAATACTTGAGTGCGCCGAGTTTGATCGGTGGTATAGGAACCCAAAGTTGGAATTTGATAATTGAAATATGCATTGGATGTTTGATCAATTCCATAGGTCAATGGCAATGGATAAATGACATCCACTGGATCACCTGCCGCACCCGTTGGCAAGCCACTAATCGTTACGCCAAAACCAGTCAACGCATAACGGTCAGCACGATTTTGATAGAACGCATATGCGTCTTGAAAAGTGACAGGAATTGAAATCGGTAATTGATCCAAAGGCAATTGTGGCAAAGCGGAAACAGTGTGGTAACTGCTGTAGTGTTCCTGATCGAAAGGAGATCCAAAGAAAAATTGGTATGCCACAGGCGCTCCACTCATCGGCATGCAATCAGTAGAAGTTGTAGTTCCTAACAAAGTAACATTGGATGAATTGACTGTCCAGGATAAGTCAGCTCCGCTCTGTTCTAAATCCCAATTGCCAGACCAAGTCGCATCTTGCTGATACAAGACATCTCCAGAGTGAGGCAAATCAGCGGAGGTAATTTGAATCTGTGCCCAAGACAATTGTCCCAAAATTAAAAACACAAAAACCAAGTTCTTTTTCATGACGATATTTTTTTCGAATTTAAACAATCGTGAATAACTTGTGGGGAATTTTTTTAGAATTCGAAATTTCCTTTGCCATCACTCCGTAGTTTCGTAATCACCTAAACGAACGCAAAATTACCATGATTGATCGTTACGATTTTGTCATATTAGACATCATTCAGAATTTCAAAAAGAACAACAAAAATCAATTGATTAGGCTGTCTCAATTGGAAGCGAATTTTTGGGTAAAAATTGAGCGTGACTTGGCGCATCAAAACCAAAGCGCCCACCTAGGTGAGCGCATTTCAAAATTGTATTTAGAAGGGTTTATCTTAAACAAACCCAGTGTTGGATATACTTTGACTCGAAAAGGAAAAGAATTACTTCAAAATCAAAACGTCGTTTTAGACTAATTACTCAGTCACCAACATTCTTTGACGCATCGCAGCCATCTTAATGGCTACAGCCGCAGCATCCGAACCTTTGTTTCCCAATTTACCGCCGCTTCTGTCTTTTGATTGTTGGATATTATCATCTGTCAACACACCAAAAATTACCGGCAAACCATATTGCAACCCTACCTGCATGATGCCCTGCGCTGTAGCCTGCGATACAAAATCAAAATGAGGTGTTTCACCTTTGATGATACTGCCCAAGCAGATAACCGCATCGGGATTCGTGCACTCTACCATCAATTGAGCGCCATGGGCCAACTCAAAACTTCCAGGGACATACTCAACTCGGATATTCTTTTTCTTCACTCCTGCCTTCTTCAAAACAGCCAAAGCGCCTTTGAGTAAATTCTCAGTGATTTCTTGGTTCCATTCTGATACAACGATACCAAAAGACAAATGCCCTACTTCGGGCATTTGACTCCACTCAATGTGGGATAAATTTTTTGTAGCCATTATTTAGACTGTGCTTGAAGCATGGCCATCAATTTGGCTGCTTCACTGTATTCTTGTGTACGTTTAAAGTTGTCTACAACATCTTGCAACAAAGCAATTGCCTTGGTGTTGTCTTTTCTCTCCATTTGAACGCGAGCTGCTTTCATTAAGTAGTAAGGAGCCAATGCATCTTTCGAAGAAGATGACATCGCTTTCTTAGCGGCTTTCTCTAACCAACTTGCAGCATCATCCAATTGGCCTAACTCTGCATACATATCCCCTACGTTTCCGATGGCTTGAATTCCTACTGTGTTGTCGTTGAAATCTACTTCTTTGAATAAATCCAATGCTCCTTGAAAATCACCTGCATTGCGCTTTGCACATGCTGCATAGTAAGCAGCTTTCTTTGCTGCGACGGTACCACTATAGCTTTCCATGATAGACAAAGCACCTTCAGACTGACCATCACCGTCCAAAACCCATTTCATGCTGTCCATTTCAGCCCATTGCTCAACTCTCCAAAGCGCTTGCTCCGCAGACTTTTCACGTGGACCCGCATACAAGAAGGTATACGCCAAATACCCAGCAACAGCTACACCCACAACGCCCAAAGCGATTGTGATGTTCTTTTTATTCTTCGTATAAAATCCAGTCAAGGATTTTGCAGTTGGTAAATTTTCTGACATGATATAAAATTTCGAGCGCCGAAAATAAGACATTTTATCGAATCTTTGCAAAATATGTCAGTTGGGATTCAAAAACATTGGGAAGGGCTTCGCTTGTTTCAATTTAAAAAGCACTTGGAGTTACAAATTCCAATGGGTCCATCTTTCAATTGCTGGTTAGGAAAAAATGGCAGTGGTAAAACCAATGCGCTTGATGCCTTGTACTACTTGTGCATGACCAAAAGCTATTTTCACTTCACCGATCAATACACACCCACACAAGGAAAAGAAGAATGCAGCGTCAAAGCTTGGGGTCATCAAGGCGAACAACCTTTCGAAATTCTATTGACCTTGCGTCGTCCTGGGAAGAAACAAATTGAAATCAATGGCAAGGCCATCGAAAAACTTTCGGGTCATATCGGTTGGCAGCCTATTGTGGTCATTGCCCCCCAAGACAGTATCTTGATTACCGAGGGTTCTGAAGAACGACGCAAATGGTGGGATGCCGCCATTAGTCAAACCCAAACGGCCTATTTGCAATGGCTGATCCAATACAATCATCTGCTGCTGCAACGCAATGCTTATTTAAAAAATAATGCACGCAGCTTCATTGATCCGGAATCATTGCTTTTGTATGACGAAATGATGGCACCTCTTTCCGTTCAAATTGGTGAGGCGAGAAAACAATTTCTAAACGATTTCATTCCTCTGTTTCAAGATATTTATGCGCACGTTACGGGTCAAGCAGAATCCGTTAACCTGGTTTGGGAATCGGATGTTTATACGGAAGACATTCTGCCCATTTGGAAAGCCAAAATGGAAAAAGACCGACTGGCAGAGCGCACCACATCGGGGTTACACAAAGACGACCTCCTTTTTGAATTGAATCACATGCCGATCAAAAAAATGGGATCTCAAGGGCAACAAAAATCTTTTTTGATTGCATTGAAGTTGGCACAAATGATCTATACCCAGCAGAACACCCAAAGCAATGTAATCCTGTTGCTCGATGACATTCAAGATAAATTGGATGGTCACCGATTGAAAAATCTTTTGAGCTGGCTCAAAAAGAATTTAAAAGGTCAAGTAGTGATTACCGATACCGATACTTCTCGAATACCTGAATTGTTGCGAGAAATTGAAATAGACCCAACCTGTCATATTTTTGAATCATGAGGGACTACAACAACCAACCCATTGGCGCTGTCATCAAGGAATGGCTTAACCGAAAAGGATTGGACAAAAAGATGAAACAACTCGATGCCGTTGAGGCATTTGAAGATGTTGTTGGTCCTTTCATCGTCAGGCACACCACCAAAGCGGAAATGCGCGGACGAACGCTGGTCCTCAATATAGACAGTGGAGTCATCAAGCAAGAAATTGCTTCCAACCGCGAATTCTTGGTCACCGAAATCAACAACAAGTTGGGCCAAGTCCAAGTGGATAAAATCGAAGTTTGGTAAAGTTCACATTCCTATATCCTGCATGAAAAATACCTGGACAAAACATCCCAAGAAGATTTTGACTTTGATGATTTTGACTTTGGTTGGTTGTTTTTTCATCGCCTGGAAAGACAACACACCTATTCAAACAAAATACCATTCCGATGCAGAGATGGTTAAAATGCTCAACGGCAATTTACCCATTTATGACAATGGCTATTTCGTTGGATCCGGCAGATGTGGCGGCTGCCATGGCATCGATCCCGTTGGATATGCCAGCATTACGCAAGACGGTGAACTCGTCAGCCCAACTGAGAACTGGCGCGGAACCATGATGGCCAATGCAGCCAAAGATCCTTTTTGGAGAGCCAAATTGTCGCATGAGATGTTGATCAATCCTTCACATGCGCAAGACTTGGTCAACAAATGCACCTCTTGTCACGCTCCCATTGGCAAATATACCAACGCCCTGCAAGGCAATCCCAATTACGACATCACCCAACTTCCCAATGATTCCATGGCGTTGGACGGCGTGAATTGTAGTGTTTGTCATCAACAACGCATGGAAACTTTAGGGCAACATTTTAGCGGAGAGCTCAACTTTCACACGGATACGATCTGGGGCCCCTATGTCAGCGAAGAACAATCGGTTCCCATTTTTTATCAAGCCATGCAGAGTTTTGTAGGCTATACACCGGTTGGCAATCACAAAGTGAAAAAATCTGAGTTTTGTGCAGGATGCCACACGTTGTCTACTCACACCGCCAATCTTTCTGGGAATTATACGGGTCAAACCTTTATCGAGCAAGCCACTTATCACGAGTGGTTGAATTCGAGTTACAAAAACAGCAATGACCCAATCGTACACAAAGAGTGTCAGGATTGTCACATGCCTAAATTGAACGAGCCCATCGTATTGGCATCGGGTTATTCTTTTTTAACCGGCCGCCAACCGTACGGCCAACATTGGCTGGTGGGCGGCAATTACTACATGTTGGAATTGTTGCGCAACAACATCGACGCGTTGCACCTCACTGCCAATGCCATGCATTTCAATACGGTGTTAAGTCGCACCCAACAGCAATTGACACAAAGCACAGCTCAATTGCAATTGAGTATCGAATCGATGGATGCAGACACCGCCAAATTCAGTGTGCACATCAAGAATCTTGCGGGTCACAAATTCCCCAGTGGATATCCAGCACGAAGAGCGTTTGTGGAGTTTGTTGTCACGGATGACAATGGCAATGAGATGTTCAGAAGCGGCGGCGTGGATGCCAACCAACGCGTGATTGGAGAAGATGCAACCTTCGAACCCCATCACAACATCATTTCCCAATCCAACCAAGTGCAGATTTACGAAATGGTAATGGGTGATGTCAATGGCAATAAAACCAATGTCTTGGAAAGAGCAGCTTCGATGATCAAAGACAATCGCTTGACACCATTGGGATTTTCCTCACAATTGGGCGGGCTGAGCGATACTACGCAAATCGTTGGTATTGGTGATGATCCCGATTTCAATTTTGAAAATAATGCCGAAGGAAGCGGAACAGATATTATTCATTTCCATTTGCCCATTGGCAATTGGTTGGGGAATTTTCATGTATCCGTTCGTTTGTTGTATCAATCCGCACCACCTCAATACATGGATGAAATGTTTGCCTTTGATTCTCCTGAGATCAATACTTTTCGCAGCATGTACAACCAACTGCCTCCAGTTCCCTTTGAAGTTGCTCACGAAGAAACGCAGTTCACCTCCATCAATAATCACACCTCGGCTCTTCCTACCATCTTCCCCAATCCAACGTACAACGGACACATCACCATCTCCAATTTTATGGGATCATACAACCAAGTTGATGTATACAGCAATGATGGCAAATGGTTGTTCCAACAGCGTCTTCAGGGAAAAAACAGCTCGCTGATTTTGCCAGATTCCAAAGGCGTTTATCTGTTGGTACTCAAAGGTGAATGGGACAGAAAAGTTATCCGAGTCGTTCGACAATAAAATTCCATTTATTCCAACATTAACCATCTTATCTTCGCAACCGTATGCAAAAAATATTGATTGCCAACCGAGGAGAAATTGCACTTCGCATCATGCGATCTGCAAAAGAAATGGGAATTAAAACTGTAGCCATTTATAGTGATGCAGATGCCAACGCACCATTTGTTCGATATGCTGACGAAGCCTATCGCATTGGACCAGCGCCTTCGAATCAATCTTATTTGAAAGGAGATGACATCATTGCCTTGTGTCAAAGAATAGGCGTTGACGGCATTCATCCCGGATATGGATTTCTGTCAGAAAATGCAGACTTCGCTCGCAAGGTGCAAGCCGCGGGAATTACATTCATTGGTCCCAACCCCGAAAGTATCGAGGTCATGGGATCGAAATTGGCAGCCAAGAATGCCGCCAAGAAATACAACATCCCGATGGTACCCGGAACAGAAGATGCAGTATCCGATGTTGCGGAAGCCAAGCGAGTTGCATTGGAAGTAGGCCTTCCCATTTTGATCAAAGCCTCAGCTGGTGGCGGTGGAAAAGGGATGCGCATTGTAGAAAAAATTGAAGAATTAGAAGAACAGATGGAGCGCGCCATCTCCGAGGCCATCAGTGCATTTGGAGACGGGTCGGTTTTCATTGAGCGATATGTAGCAGGACCAAGACACGTTGAGATTCAGGTATTGGCAGACAAACATGGGAATGTGGTTCACTTGTTTGAGCGAGAGTGCTCCATTCAACGTCGACATCAGAAAGTTGTAGAAGAAGCCCCCAGTGCAGTATTGACGCCCGAGTTGCGTGCCGCCATGGGAGCCAGTGCAGTTGATGTAGCCAAGAGTTGTCAATATGTTGGTGCCGGAACAGTAGAGTTTTTGGTGGATGAAAATCGCAATTATTATTTCTTAGAGATGAATACCCGCTTGCAGGTAGAGCATCCCGTCACCGAGATGATCACCGGCATTGATTTGGTGAAAGAGCAGATTAAAGTAGCCCGCGGAGAGCAATTAAGTTTTGGTCAAGACGATTTAAAGATCAATGGCCATGCATTGGAGATACGCGTGTATGCAGAAGATCCGTTGAACAACTTCTTGCCCGACATCGGAAAGTTGATTACCTATGAGCGCCCCATGGGACCTGGGGTTCGAGTGGACGATGGATTTGAAGAAGGCATGGACATTCCGATTTACTATGACCCCATGATTGCCAAGTTGATTGTGCATGCAGCCGATCGAAATGCCGCCATTGCCAAGATGACCCGCGCCATTGCCGACTATCAAGTGACAGGTGTGCAAACGACACTCCCCTTCTGTTCATGGGCCATCAATCACGAAGCCTTTGTCAGTGGCGACTTTGACACCCATTTTGTCAAAAATTACTACACACCAGAAGTCTTGCATCAACGCACCGAAGAAGAAGCCATCATAGCAGCCGCTTTGGCCACCAAGATCCACAGGCAGCAAAAGCAAGTCATGCACAACGCCATGAAAAAGAGCGGGGATAGTTGGAAGAGGAGGTATTGAGGGGATGTTGAAAGTGGGGATAAGCCCAGAAAAAGAATACCAAAATCAAACAAGAATGACAGAGAAAAGTGCAATCAATATTGTGAGAGTCATCTTGATTTTAATTGTTCTCGCATTCATTGCTTTTGTCATTTATGTCATCAACAATCCGAGGAAAGGAGAAAATCCGTGGACGAAATTGTCTAATACTCCGGCAGAGGTGTTTGCTGTTTAATTGAGATCTTTGAAATATTCGAAACAACATCCAAAAACTTCATTTTACTAATTTCCATGTTGTGAATTGCTGTTTAATTGAGATCTTTGAAATATTCGAAACAACGTCGGGCGGTGGTGGTGGAGTTCCCACAACGTTGTGAATTGCTGTTTAATTGAGATCTTTGAAATATTCGAAACAACCAGTTGAATTCGTTGAACTTAAAGACACCAGTTGTGAATTGCTGTTTAATTGAGATCTTTGAAATATTCGAAACAACAAGTTAACGCAATTGTTAAAGCAATTGAAAGTTGTGAATTGCTGTTTAATTGAGATCTTTGAAATATTCGAAACAACGGAGCAGAAGGAATGGATTAAAATCCTAAAGTTGTGAATTGCTGTTTAATTGAGATCTTTGAAATATTCGAAACAACTACACCATTTAATGCAGTTGATATCAACAGTTGTGAATTGCTGTTTAATTGAGATCTTTGAAATATTCGAAACAACGTCTTTTTGGTTTTGCTACTGACCCGGATAGTTGTGAATTGCTGTTTAATTGAGATCTTTGAAATATTCGAAACAACACCATTGGGCAACGTAACAACCACCGCGCCGTTGTGAATTGCTGTTTAATTGAGATCTTTGAAATATTCGAAACAACACGAATGACACTCCAGCATTGGCGTTATCAGTTGTGAATTGCTGTTTAATTGAGATCTTTGAAATATTCGAAACAACCGTTGTAGTTGAGGACAACAACTATTTAATGTTGTGAATTGCTGTTTAATTGAGATCTTTGAAATATTCGAAACAACAAAACCACGATTTAAAGAACTATCTTTTCAGTTGTGAATTGCTGTTTAATTGAGATCTTTGAAATATTCGAAACAACGCTGCTGGTATTGCACGTATCGCATCAATAGTTGTGAATTGCTGTTTAATTGAGATCTTTGAAATATTCGAAACAACCGTGAAGCGATATGCTATCACTCTCACTGAGTTGTGAATTGCTGTTTAATTGAGATCTTTGAAATATTCGAAACAACAATTTTGGGCGATTGGCTCAACAGACACTGGTTGTGAATTGCTGTTTAATTGAGATCTTTGAAATATTCGAAACAACCGAAATTTTCAAACATACCAGGGTACATGCGTTGTGAATTGCTGTTTAATTGAGATCTTTGAAATATTCGAAACAACTTTATTTCTTCCCAAGTTGGTAGTTGGATTGTTGTGAATTGCTGTTTAATTGAGATCTTTGAAATATTCGAAACAACTAAGACAAAGATAAGCATGAAAGACAATAGTTGTGAATTGCTGTTTAATTGAGATCTTTGAAATATTCGAAACAACGAGTTTAAATGTAAACCAACAAGCGGTATTGTTGTGAATTGCTGTTTAATTGAGATCTTTGAAATATTCGAAACAACGTTTATATGATAACGTAGCAAGCCAAGACAGTTGTGAATTGCTGTTTAATTGAGATCTTTGAAATATTCGAAACAACCATATCTTTTTCACAAGCAAAGAGATGGCAGTTGTGAATTGCTGTTTAATTGAGATCTTTGAAATATTCGAAACAACAAAACATTGTAACTGCTGATTTCACTACTGGTTGTGAATTGCTGTTTAATTGAGATCTTTGAAATATTCGAAACAACTGTATCAAACTATAAGTTGAGCTACCAGCAGTTGTGAATTGCTGTTTAATTGAGATCTTTGAAATATTCGAAACAACGACGCAAACTCCTCCTCTTTTAGAGCCACAGTTGTGAATTGCTGTTTAATTGAGATCTTTGAAATATTCGAAACAACAAGTTCCGACTTTAAATGTTAGTGTTCCATGTTGTGAATTGCTGTTTAATTGAGATCTTTGAAATATTCGAAACAACCCGAAAGCATGAGAGCACCCATGAGTTACCGTTGTGAATTGCTGTTTAATTGAGATCTTTGAAATATTCGAAACAACCAAAAAAGAACATTGATTCGTTTGGATGAGTTGTGAATTGCTGTTTAATTGAGATCTTTGAAATATTCGAAACAACTTAGAGTTATAAGATTGTTAATATCAATTAGTTGTGAATTGCTGTTTAATTGAGATCTTTGAAATATTCGAAACAACAAGATAGAACGACTGCTATTGTAATAGGCAGTTGTGAATTGCTGTTTAATTGAGATCTTTGAAATATTCGAAACAACGCTTTGGGAAAATAGCAACGTGCTATCCAGGTTGTGAATTGCTGTTTAATTGAGATCTTTGAAATATTCGAAACAACACCGCCAGCAAATCGACATAAACGAAGACAGTTGTGAATTGCTGTTTAATTGAGATCTTTGAAATATTCGAAACAACAGGGGCTTTCTTCTTGAACTTAAAACATAAGTTGTGAATTGCTGTTTAATTGAGATCTTTGAAATATTCGAAACAACACTTGCTCATATTACTTGCGTGTACTTCGTGTTGTGAATTGCTGTTTAATTGAGATCTTTGAAATATTCGAAACAACTGCATTTCAGTAATATATTTGCCCAAACTAGTTGTGAATTGCTGTTTAATTGAGATCTTTGAAATATTCGAAACAACTCATCCCCTTGTAACGCTATTCTAATTGACGTTGTGAATTGCTGTTTAATTGAGATCTTTGAAATATTCGAAACAACCAAATGTGATCTAAAATGCACGTTTTAAGGGTGTTACATCGATTTTTCGCGATTAAAAAAACACAAATTTCGAATATCCAAAAAAGGAAAACCTTTCGGTTTTCCTTTTTTATTTTAAAACAATTCCAATTGCTGGGGCCCCAATGGCACTTCAATTTCCTTCTTTCCAAAAAATATTTCCATTTGTGCAAACTGCTTGTCGGTGACATGCAATATGCCGACATGCCCTTTCTTAGGCAAACTGGTCTTTACTCTTCGAATATGCACCTCAGCATTTTCCCTACTCGCGCAATGGCGCAGATAAATGCTGAACTGAAACATAGTGAATCCATCACGTATCAAATCTCTTCTAAACTCACTCGCAATTTTTCGCTCTTTCTTGGTTTCTACAGGTAAATCAAAAAAGACCAAAATCCACATGATCTTATAGGCGTTGATTCGTTCGAAACTCATGCTTGGGAAATTGGGGCAGCAACACCTTCTTTTCTTTCCCTTCAAATACTTTCACCAAAGAGGAGGTGGTCATGCTTGCGGCAATCAATAGGGGCCTGCGTTCTTTTTCGAGCATCACATCCAAAGTGGGAATTTTTAATAAATGCAATTTCCATTCGCGGGTCAACTCCTCACCCACTTCCATTTCATGTACATGATCCAGAATATACGCATCCACAATGGGGCGATAGGGTTCCATGACATCATCCGCCAAACAATAGGCATTGTATTGATTTTTGTGATGAACACCAAAAGTGGGAAACAATCCCGAACCCACCAAAGCCCTGGCAATGATGGCGCGTAAGATGGCGTAACCATAATTGAATAAATGGTTGGGAGGTGGGCCAAAACGTTCTCTCCGAAAATCTTGACCTTCAAACAAAAGATTCCAATAATAGGCTGCCCCTCTTGCTTCAAAATTGTCCGTATCGCCCGAGCGAACTTCAGAAGCCCATCTTATCAGCGGAGCATGTTCCAATTGTTGTCTCAAAAGCACTTCGCCTTGATTCTCCAATTTGCATTTGATCAATTGAGCCCAAACATTTTTCTTCAAAGGAAGAGACGTGGCAATCTGCATTTGAAACCGTGCACTTTGCAGGGTATTTCCTTCCAATGGGAGCCACAAACCGACCGGCATGTGCTTACTATCACATCCAATCACCGCCACATTGCGTTCCATCAACCGTGTTAGTAAAGACGTTGTAATGGTGCAATGCTCGGACTCTAACATCAAAACCCCAATGTCTTCAATGGGAACGGTTCTTTCGCTGGTCTCACCCATTTCCATTCGCTTCACCACCATCTGTTCTTGCCGCAGACTCAGCAGAGAAGGATTTTCGATGACCAGCGTTCTTTTAATCATAAAAGTTCTCCCAATAAATTCAATTTGACCGTCCTAGGATTTATTTTGGTTAATGCACTAATTGAAGAAATTCGATAATAAACATTCATTTGTATGTTTTCCTTTGTATCTACCAAATTCGTTTCTGATATTAGTCTTAAAAAAATATCTATGGTACCAGTTGCTGATTTTGTAACTTTCTGCATCCTGTAGTACATCACTTTTCCCTCTGCATTGGTAATCTCAAACAAATCATTCTGCTCAAATTTCCATTTGAGTTTTGCGCCTTCACATTCTGTAAAGTAAAGTGGCAATCCATTGGCCTTACGCTCAAATGCTTCTTGGAAAGAGACCATCACGTCAAACAAAGAACCATCCTCTCTTTCGTACACCGCCAAATGATGATTGTTGCCTGAGTCAACAAATCCTTTGGCCTCGCTTGGACTAACCTGCTTTTGCGGCACCACTTTACCTAACCCTGTCATGAGGCGCACCGTTCTGATGGGAATTCTTTTTTCTTCATTGAACCAAATAGGCGATGTACCCAAATTTTTAATGGCCTCCTTCTCGTTGGGATATCGATCAAAGAATGCCTGAAGCTTCTGCTTTACCAAAGGATCAACAACATATTCCAGATCCTTTTGCTTGATGGACGACAACGGATATTTCACCACCGCCTCTTCATTCCATTCGTAAATCTCCAATTTCTTCACAGGCGTTAAGCCATCGGCCAAATAGATGGGCGCTTTAAATGCTTTGGTTAAATCTCCATCAAATGCTTTGATTCGCTCTCTTATCACCACACGTAAAAAGCGATCTACCACCAGCCACTCTGGATTAAAATTTTTATTCAAAGCAACTTCCCGTTTGGTCTGCACTTTTATCTTTCCGTATACCGTCTCTTTGGATAACGCACCGCGTGGAATGATACTCGTGTGTCCTGTCGCCTTATTTCTACTTTTCGAAGAAACCCGTTTTCCCGGTTTAAATGATACAATAATTTTAGATGCGCGCTCCACTATTTCGTCTACTTCAAATGGCGCCTTGCCCGCGATTTCTTTTAATTTAAAATGACCCGCTTCTTTTAAACCATCTGCAGTATTGGTTTTATTGACAAATTGATTCAATCTATTTAAAGATTGTATGTAACTCTGTTTGGTGCAAGCTACAACGAGCGCATCAATGGCATGATGGCGATGATCATCACGTTTGGACCAGCCTGTGATATTGTATATTCTCTTACCATCCTCACGCCTTTCTATTGAAGTAAATCCAAGTTTTTCATAACGCTCCCAATTCACTTTTTTAAGGACGTCATTCCATCCCCATTTTTCTCTCAAAAAGTCAGTAACACCTCCGCTGGTTGCATGCACATTGCGGCAAGCCAATCCCAATACTTGAGAAGCCTTTTTTGAGATGTATTGGGTCTGACGCAACTGTCTCTCAATAAAATCTTTTGGAATATTTTCTTCGGGACATAGTAGACGGTCATACTTGGTTTTTGAAATCTTCGCGCCATTTACCCCAGATTTAAACCACAAATTGACCATGGCTATGTAATCTTCAAAAGATTGTAATCCTGCAATTGGCTGTGCTTTCATAAAATCCATAGCAGTCATGTTGCCCTTGGCCTTATTTACCCACGCTTCAGACATTGTCTTATTGGACAAACTATCATCGAACAATCTCGACTTGGGAATAATGTGTTCAACATCAACTCCAGCTCCATTGAGAAAATCGGCCAAAGCAATTCGTTTTCCAGTGTAAGGAGAAATACCTCCAACCTCCTCATAAATTTTAACCTTGTTAATCAGTGACTTTGTCACTTTCACAAATCCATATTCCCTGCGCAATCTATCTTCTATATCCTTATTACGCTTTTCTTGTTTGGTGATATTGGATGATGTACGGTTCCGCTCTTCCTTGCTTTGCTTTAATTCACGCGCCAATTCAACTCTAATTTCGTCAGGTCTTCCATATTGTGGATGTTCAATGATCGCATTAACCACATTGATCAATTGATTCAAAACCTTCTCCACCACAGGCTGACGTAAGCTATTCTTCTGAAGCAATGGCACTTTATCCAAAAGCACCCGAGCCTCATTTTCCATTTTATCCAAATAATCAGAATGTCTGTATCCAGCGCAAGCCATTGCCTTAGAATAATCTAATCCATCCATGAGATAGGGCAAAGTCTTTTTTATCGCAGCAGCACTTCTGTTGCTAAATCCAGCCTTGGTAAAATCCAATTTCACCAACTTCTGGGCAATCTCAGCCGTGCATTCAAAATCCTCGATCAGATTTTTTATAAGGCTTTCTTCATTTTCGACAGAATATAACAAATGCCACAATCGATAATAGTCGGACTTTTCAAAATGTGATGAAATAGTCTTTGATTGATAATGAAATAACTCTCCCGTTTCCTCATCTACAAGCGTCAAATCTTTGTTGTCCTTTAATTCTATATCAAACTCAATTTTCTTTATTCGCCCCAACAAATCATCCGCTTTCTTGATACCTTTCACAGCCTTTTCAATGGTGCTAAACGTTGTATCACCTTGAATTCCTTTTTCCCCAATGTTATGTGTAACTCCTTTAGGAATACCCAAAAACTTAATAATATCATTGGCAGACATTTTTTCTTTCCATTTCAATTCCTCAGCCAATGCTAATGCCTTCTGGAGATCGACAGAAACTACAACACCCATTTCATCTTTGAATCGCAAATTGAGAACTGCCTCATAAATTTTCGACCATTGAGCCAAAGGCGAAGTTCTAGGAGTGACCCTCGGAGACACATCCATTTTCTTGTCATTTACCCATGCATATCTCTTTTCAAATTCACAGCGACTTACCAGCGCTTTCTGTGATTTCAATGGACGCTGATGAAAAATTATTTCATCCTGAACTCTCTTGCGCAATTGTTCTGTCAGCACACTTGGATAAAATTTTGATTGACAATTCCAAATGGCCATGAATTCATCTGCATAAGCCTGCCTTGGAAAAATTCTACCTTTTAGTTTGAAATATGGATCTTCTTGAAGCTGTTTAAAAACATACTGACCAATTGTCAAATGAGCATCCATCAAATCTTGGGCATTCTTGCGAATTTCGGCTTTGTATTCCGATTCCTTTTTGGGATCCTCTTCCGCTCCATCAGTTTTTCGATTGGACTTAAATCCTCGCTTTTGATTGAGATGATATAGAACTCTACCCAACTCCTCCAATGAAATTTGCTCTTGAGCGGCCTTGGATCTGAGTTCCCAAAGATTCATTTTTGAAAATCCTTCAAATAATTCCTTTCCAGGTTCAATCCCAACTTCCGACAAAGCCCGCTTAAGCAATGTCTTTCGTAACGTGCGCCGATAAATATTTCGTCGCATTCCCCGCTTAATTCGACGCTTCGCATTTTTTGAAATGGCATTACCTGCTGTAAACTCATCTCGCTCTTCGGAATTCAAAGGAATAATGCGTACTCCCATTCCTAAAATCTCAGATTTCTTTTCGTCTTCCTGGATGTAAGCCCAACCAATGGAAGCAACACCCAAATCCAATCCCAAAACTTTTTTCATCTATTTTTTGATTCTAAATTATTTATTCTATATTCGTGTTCTCAATTAACAGCAATTCACAATAAGCTCTATGACCGTTGTGAAAACATTTGAAGCGGGGAGCAATCCTCGCTTTTTTTTGCTTTAAAGAACTATATCAAATATATACAACAGAATCAATTATTCATCTAAATTGTTTTTAACAACAAATAAATTTCATTGATAATAGAAATTTATCACTCTCCCTACGGGCGAATAATCTCTCTACCGCTGCTCTGAAAATCTCACGAACAATCGACGCTATACCTACGGACGAATAATTATTCGCCCTCTGCGTCTCCTCTGCGGGCGAATAATCTCTCTACCGCTCCGCTGAAAATCTCACGGACAATCGACGCTCTTCCCTACGGGCGAATAATTATTCGCCCTCTGCGTCTCCTCTGCGGGCGAATAATCTCTCTACCGCTGCTCTGAAAATCTCACGGACATTCCACGCTCTTCCCTACGGGCGAATAATTATTCGACCTCTGCGACTAATCTGCGGGCGAATAATCTCTCTACCGCTCCGCTGAAAATCTCACGGCCAATCCACGCTCTTCCCTACGGGCGAATAATTATTCGCCCTCTGCGTCTCCTCTGCGGGCGAATAATCTCTCTACCGCTGCTCTGAAAATCTCACGAACAATCGACGCTATACCTACGGGCGAATAATTATTCGCCCTATGCGGCTCCTCTGCGGCTAATATTTCGGCCGCTACGCTGACAAAATTTTCTGGGATTATTTCGAATATAGGCCATCACTCGATGACGATCTGATAGATTGAACAATATTCGGCAATCGTAATCTCGCAACCAAACGTCACCAACGAAACCCGAAGCTCGCATTCCCTTGACTACGCCTATTTTGTATCCCCTAACAATGGAACCAATAGTTCGTGATGGGGACTCAAATTTTGCAAAATGAGGCCAGCTAGTCCGAACTCTGTCAGGAAATGCATAGCGGTAAATTTCGATCAACCCATGAACATGGTCCGGCATGACTACAAATTCTAAAACTCTTGCGTGTGGGAAATGTTTATTAATCTCTTTCCAACATTGATGGGCTGACTGACCGAATTCGCTCAATTGCATTTTCCCATCCAACACTTTGCCCCAATGCCGTTGCCGTCTATGTGCACAAATGGTTACAAAATACAAACCTCTCCAAGTATAGTCATACCCTTTCATTCGTCGAGATTTCCGATACTTTAATTTTCCTTTCTGAATCATCTCGCAAAAATGATTCTTGTCTTCCGCATAAAAAACCTATAAATTATAGGAATATTCTCGAATCTCTACTCCCTAAAAAAACTGACTACTAGCGTATAACCATTCTCCTTAAAAAATCCACTGGCGAATAACCATTCGCCTTAAAAAAAGGGCGAATAATTATTCGCCCCAACAAATATCAAAAAGAGCGAATAATTATTCGCTCCGATCATCAACCCTTCTTCTTAAAATACAACCGCGTAATAAAAATACCCTGTCCATCATCCTTTCCTGCATCACTCTCCACGCCACTGGCAACAAAAGCCAATTCATAGCCTTGGGCATCCATCTCGTTGAGCTTAGACATAATCATCGCGTCATTGGATGCGATATTCTGAAAATTGATGCCCACCATGCTGAAGAAATTCAACATCTTGGTTTCTCTGAATGCATTGATCTTTAAATCCGAACGATCGATATCACCTTGCTTGGAATCTTTACCGTCCGTTCTTTCAGTTGTGTAATTGTTGTAATCCAATGGGGTTGTAGCCTCTACCATTCTTGATCTTCCCATACCGCCTGGAAGAATTGACTCTACAATTGTCACCACCTTGTACTCTTGCGCTTGCGCCATCCCTGCAACCAACATAAGGGCTGCCATCAATAACTTTTTCATATGTTGCTATTTAAGTTTCTCTTTCTCTTTCTGATTACGGTGCCAATCGAATCTTACACCACTCAAAATCGGCATCTACTTGATACACCAATCGATCGTGCAAACGACTTGGTCGTCCTTGCCAAAACTCGAAATAATGCGGCACAATTCTATACCCGCCCCAATGGGGTGGGCGTGGAATTTCTTGACCTTCAAATCGGGCTGTCACTTCTTGAACGCGCTTCTCCAACTCCTCGCGATTGTGCAATGGCTTGCTCTGCGGTGAGGCCCATGCGCCAATTTGATTCTCTCTGGGACGACTTGCAAAATAGGCATCACTTTCGGCTTCAGACATTTTCTTGGCCACTCCAGTAACGCGAACTTGACGCTCCAAATGATTCCAAAAGAAATTCAAACCTACTTTGTCATTTAAGGCAATCTCTTCTCCTTTGTCACTCTCGTAGTTGGTGTAAAAAACCAGTCCATGATGCGTCGCTTCACGCAATAAAACAATACGCGAATGTGGATATCCTCCCTTTCCAATGGTGCTAATCACCATCGCATTGTAATCGTTGATTTGCGCTTCTTGCGCTTCAAGTAACCACCGATTCAATTGATCAATGGGATTATTCAAGGCATCTTCTTCTAACAACAAATGCTTGTCGTAATCCTTACGGGTTTTGTACAAATCTTCCATGATGGAAAGTTCGTCATTTTTTGGGAAACATCTGCTGATAGTAGTCAATTAAAATTTCAGCATGGGTTGCGGGATGATGTTCTCGCATGATTCGCTGCACCGCTGCCCTTCCTTTTGCCTCAATGGCCTGTGGATTGGTCAAGATGTCTTTGACCTCGCTGTATATGGCCTCTGCTAAATATTGACTCACCTCGCTCTCCTTGGTACTGGGTATTTCCTTCCACTCCTGCCAATGATTCACAGGATGTGCTATCCGCCATCCAACGCTAGCTGGATTGATTTCTGGCAAAGACCGAATATCCGTAGTAACCACAGGACATCCGCGTGACTGCATTTCAAGAACACTATATCCATATGTGTCCTGCCAAGTGGGTAAAAATCCCAAATGACTTTCTTCAAACAGTTGCAGTACTCCTTGATTGGGCAGTTGAGCATGATACGTTATCCAAGGCTGAGACTGCATCCATCGAATATCTTCTTGCCTTTGTGATTCATCAATTCCAGGCCATCCGGATTCAACATCCATGCTCGATACTACTGTCAAATGAATGGGCACTTCTGTTTGAATTTTCGACAAGGCATGAATCAATTCTTGCCCTCCCTTCCGGTAAAAAGCTCTTCCTACAAAAACCAACTGAAATTTACCAGACCATGATCGAGGACGATAAGGCAATGCTATCTGTGGAGGATGCAAAACATGCATCTTGTGCAAAATCCGCTCCCTGAAATCGGGGAAATGCATGAGCACCTGCTCTTGAATACGCTTGGTGTTTTGAGACAACGCAAACAATGCCTTACAATGATGGGAAGCCATGGCCTCCATGGCTCTTTGAATGGATGCACTGCTCTTCAATTGCTCCCAATGATGATCATCTTTGAAGGTCGCCTTCATTTCTTGGAAATAGGGCAAAACTGTTTCAAAGGTGGTCATCCAAGGTTGGTCAGAATAAGAAACACTATTGAAAAAATGCAATCCGTTCACCTTGGGTGAAAGCAAAGATTGAAATTGATAATAATCGGAATTAAAAAGGGGGTTAAAATTTCTTCGAGATAACCAAAAATTAATTCGATTGATATATGCGAATCGATTGTATCGACTCACATTGATGTAATCAACATCGTCAACAACACCAATGATATTGCGCCTTTCTGGATAATTATTTCCGGTATAGCCAATCCTCATGTTAGCCTTTGTACATAATGGCTTGGGCATAACGATCCCAACTCATCATCTTGGTTTTCTCCCTTACGTTTTCTCGCGGAACAGGATGATTGATAAACTGCAACATCACGCGCGCCATGTCATCGATATCGGCATCATTGGCCAAATATCCATTGAATCCATCCTGAATGGTCTCCGGAAAATGGCCCACTTTTGTAGCCAATAAAGGCAACGAAAAATTATAACTCAAAGATTCAATTCCGCTGGGTGTAGCTGTTCTATAAAACAAAAGCACTGCGTCGCTGACCTGAAAAAAAGGAGGAACTTCTTCATTCCCGATGAAGCGATTGACCACATAACAATCCTTTTCCAATCCCAATTTCGTTATCCACTCCAAAGGTTGGTCTTCCCGCTCATCATCTTTTTTATTGAGCAAAATTCTTTTTGCCCACCCAAACAAAGTTTGCTTGATACGCGTACTCCATTTGGTTTGATCCAACGTATTCCAAAATGATTCGCCTGCAATGACCAAGCTGACATCATCACGTTGGGCACGCACCTTGGCAAATGCTTGAATGGCTTGATCCAACCCCTTGTATCTTCGGATAAACCCAAAAAATAAAAACACATGTTTCTTTAAACCCCAAGATGCTTTCAATTGATCAATGTCCAAATTTTCCTGCGGCTTAAACAAATCATAAATAGGATGAAACAATTTGATGACCGTATTCGATTTTCGATCGCCTTTCTCAGTCAAATAAAACTGTTTATTTGGAAAAACTGTTTGCAGTTCTTGATAGGTTTTGAGCGCATGCACCAAAATAGTGGATGACTGACCCAGTGCCCATTTGGTCAATATTTTATCAATAGCCGAGTGTTCTTTTTGCTGAACGAAATGCACATCAAAAATCACTTCTATTTTCGCCTTGCGCAATCGCTTTGCGATAAAATACAAAGGCAATCCTTGCAGCGCAATGCTCCATTGGATAATGACTTTGCTGGCGCCCAATGATTTTATTTTCTGCACCGTCTCACGCCATGTGATCGGGTTGTTGTAATTGGTGACATAATGCACTTGCACATTGCTGCCCGATAGCAAATCCGACTTGCTTGATTTATCGACAAACTCTCTCGGAATGATGGCTGGATATTGTTGCGTCCAAGAGACGATGTGCACTTCGCAATCCTCTCTTCGATCCAACGCCAATGCCAATGAGGTGTTGTAATTTTGAATCCCTCCTTTGAACAAAGGACCTGGACCAAAACATACTACTACCTCTTTCTTCATGAATTCAGTTGTTTTACTGCGGCCTCATAAACGCGACGCATTCCTTCTTCGATACTGATCTTAGCCTTCCATCCCAACTTCTCTTGAACAAAAGTCATGTCGCAATAACGTGAGTGAACACCAACGGGTTTATCCAACAAGGGTTTAATCGTAGGTGCGTATCCTGCGAACTTGCAGAACACCTCGATGATTTCTCTGAATGAGGTCAACTTACCCATTCCAATATTGATGGCCGTTCCATCATGGATATGGTCCATTGCCAACAAGATACAATCAATCACATCATCAATGTGCACAAAATCACGACCCTGGTGACCACTGCCCCACACTTCAAACGGATCCTCTTTTTTCGCTGCTCGGGCCGCAATCGCGGGAACAGGATAAGTCAAATCTTGGTCTTCTCCATATCCACTGAAAGGGCGAATACAGGTTACTTTTAAGCCATAGTGCGATGCCGCAATTTTGGCCAAGAATTCGCCCGTAAGTTTGCTCCATCCATAAGTCATATCGGGCTCACCCATTTTTTTGAAATCGATATCACTCTCTCTCAAGGCAATTGCTCCGTCAACTGTTTGCAAATCGATTGGATAAGCCGCCGATGAACTTGGATACAACAAACGCTCTGGTTTATAATTCACGGCCCAATAAAACATCTCTGCGTCAATGGCCAAATCCAAGGCCACCATCATGGGGTCGCCGTCAATTTTGGCTCGGCCGCCCACTATCGCGGCAAAATGAAAAACATCGGCAATTCGATCCACATCAAATGGATAATCCTCTGAGAAATGTTGTGGATTGTCCATCAACCTTCGCATCACTTTCAAGGCATCATCATGAATGAATAACGCTCTCGAATCGTAAATGACATAATCTTCCCCACGCACAGCACTTTCATAACTCAACCAAGTATCGGGATGCGTCCCAACCATCAAGTTGTCAATAAATACCACTTGATCTTGTGTTGTATTCAATAATCTTTTGACCATGTTGCGGCCCACAAAGCCACAGCCACCCGTCACCAAATGTGTTTTTACATTCTCCATTTCAGTCGGCAAATTACGAAGGAAAACCTTACTTTTGAGCAACGATATGAATGACTTTTACAGCGAAATCTACGAATTGGTACGACACATCCCCCAAGGCAAAGTGACGAGCTATGGCGCTATCGCCATTGCTTTGGGAAAGCCCAAAGGCGCAAGATTGGTGGGATATGCCATGAATCTTTGCGACAAAAGATTACCGGCTCACCGTGTCGTGAATCGCCAAGGATTGCTCACGGGTAAAATGCATTTCGGTCATTCCGAGGAAATGGCCAATCGACTCCGCGCAGATGGGATTGAAGTCGATGGAGATCAAATTGTCCATTTTGAAAAACACTTTTGGGATCCTTCACAAGAATGGAAATCAATATAAAGGAAGGCGATGCCATTTCTTCATTCTTTCCGATTTTAATAATCTCCAAAAAATCCAAGCGGAAATTGCTCCAATCGCCCATCCCATCAGAACATCCGAAGGATAATGCACGCCCAAATAAACACGCGAAAATCCTACAAAAAAAATCCATACTGCAATAATCACCGTCCAAAGCCAATGCAATGGGCGCATGATTAAAATGAAAAATAATCCAGCCGCCATGGTATTGGCTGCATGACTAGAATAAAATCCGTAAAGTCCTCCTTTGTAGAAATGACCATTTTCATCTCGCAATAAATGCAACCAAGATGCAAAAGAGGGCTCGTGACTGGGACGCAGTCTTGCCACCAAAGGCTTAAAAATAGTGGAGGCCAATTGATCGTTGAAAGCCACCAAAATGGCAATCATCAGCAATACCTTCCACATGGAAAGTTGAAACTTTCGCATCATCAAAAAGAGCAAAAGCAAATAAAGAAAAATACTCGAATCACGCTGACTCACCCACCACATCATCGCATCACCACTCGTGGTGTGGCATTGATGAATGTGGTATAATATGGATTGGTCGATTGTCAAATGGATAGCCGGAAAGTCGTTATACACTGAACATCTTATCGACCAAATGGCGATAATTCTCCAAAATTTTCTTACGCTTCAATTTCAATGTTGGCGTAATCTCACCTTTGTTGATGGAGAAGGGTTCATGAACAATCTGAAAAGATTTAACCTGTTCCCATTTTCCAAACTGCACATTGATTTTTAGGATGTCTTGCCAAATCAATTCTTTGATTGTATCATGATGCAACCAATCTCCGCCTTGATCTTGTGTAATTCCCTTTTGTCGGGCTATTTCCGCCAACACCAAACGATCTGGGACAATGAGTGCTCCAGGAAACTTTTGATTTTCACCGATAACCATACACTGCTCAATGAACAACGATTCTTTCAAAGCATTTTCAATCACCTGCGGAGCGACATATTTCCCACCGCTTGTTTTGAACATCTCCTTTTTTCGATCGGTAATCACCAAAAATCCATCTTTAAAAATGCCAATATCACCCGTGTAAAACCATCCATCTTTGATCACCTCAGCCGTCAATTCGGGCTGTTTAAAATATCCCAACATGACATTGGGTCCTTTTACCAAAATCTCTCCATCCTCCAGCATCTTTACCTCCACTCCTTCTACCAATTTCCCTACGCTGCCAATGCGCAACATGTCCTCTCCACGAACGGTATTGACCGACACAACAGGTGAAGTTTCTGTCAATCCATAGCCCTCTAAAACTACCATCCCTGCGGCATTAAAGAAACGTGCAAGTCGCGGTTGCAAGGCTGCACTTCCACTCGCGATTGCTCTAATTTCTGTGAGACCCAAAGCCAATCTAATTTTTGAAAAAACCAATTTATCCGCCAAGGACAGTTGCATTTGATACCAACCGGACTTTCCGCTTGATTCCCATTGTTGGGTTAAGTTCAATGCCCATTGGAAAATCATTTTTTTGATACCCTTGCCAGACAATCCCTTCTGCACCACCCCATCAAATACTTTTTCCAATAAGCGAGGCACTGCACTGAAAATATGCGGATGCACTGCGTTCAAATCATCTTTAATGGCCTCCATGTTGGTCATATAAACCGTCACTTTCTTGTGGAAGTACAAGTAGTGCAACATGCGTTCATAGATGTGACAAACCGGAAGAAAGCTCAAACCCACTGAGACTCCACTTTCCAGAAGTGGCAAGCGCGGCTCACTGGCCAAAACAGTTGAGACGATGTTGGTATGACTGAGCATAACCCCCTTGGGCAAACCCGTCGTTCCAGAAGTGTAAATAATGGTCGCCAATTGATTGCCCACAACTGCATCACGTCTTTGATGGAGAACCGCCAAGTGCTCATCCGATTCTTCATCCATGATGGAGCGCCAATTTTCACAACCCTCAACCTCTTCAAAACTAAAAACTTTGGGCTGGGTCAACAGACGATCATAGATCCCCATGACTTTTTTGTATAAAGCAATGTCTGAAACAAAAATCATTTTTGCTTCAGAATGATTCAAAATGTACTCATAATCCGACTCGGTCATGGTCGGATAGATGGGAACATTCACTGCTCCCGTTTGCAATACTGCGTTATCGGTAACGTTCCACTCCTGTCGATTGTAGGAAGTGATCATGGCGATTTTATCGCCCTCCATTACTCCCATTTTCAAAAGACCCTTTGCCAGTGCTTCGGTTTGGTGGACGAACTCCGCAGTGGAAATAGATACCCATCCATTTCCATGTTTGGTTTTGATCATTGCTTCCAATGGCATCTCGGCCAATTGCTGGTAAGCAAAATCAAAAAGGCGTGTAGGTTTTGTCATAAATGCGAATATAGATAAAAACGAATATTTCGCTTCTATTTCGGACCATAAGAAAACAAGTAAATTAGGCTTCCAATGCTGATTGAACTAGAATCTCTTGTTTAACATCCTCCCAAGAAATTGATTGCAAAATAATCGGTGTTTCTTCCTGATCTGCATCGTCAAAATAGCTCAAGCTTTTCAAAACCATGAACTCCGACCCATCCGAATATTTTTCTCGATAAAATTCAAAAATTTGCTTCAATGAGAATTGTTTCAAAATGAAATACAAATCAATAAAATCCTTCTTACTTCCTCGACCAGCAATTGCATTCAATTTCATGGCTGCAATGTCTTTTACAGAAGCCAATCTAAAAGAATCTTCTAATACAAAATCTTCAATCCAAGGATAACTATAATTTACAAAATCAACTTTGATCCCATTGACAGAACAGATAAGAATATTGGCAGATTTCTTAATTACCTGAACCTTTCCCAAATTACTGAGCTTCGATAAAAATAGATCTTCTTCAATTTCTTGATGCCCAAAGAAATCCAAATCAATTGAAATTCTATGTCCAAATTGCAAAGCCAAAGAAGTCCCCCCAACCAATACAAAAGAGTCGAAAATAGACTCCTTCATTATTGCATTTAGGAGTTCCAAAAGCTCATCGCTGACCGACTGTCTTTGTAGCATCTAAATTCAGTTTTCGCAATTTGTAAATAATGTGATAAAAAGGCCAATGTAACTTTATCCAAAGAACGAAACTTCACTGCCTCAGATAGAATCTCCTCGCGAGAATATATGGTTTTGACTATTTCCCAATCACTCCTTAAACCAAACTCTACAACTTGGTAAATAATTTGAGCCCTTGACTTTTGAAAGTCCAAATTTTTCTTATCCAAATCCCAAAATAGATGGGGCGAAAAGCTATTGAAAGAAATATTGCTCACAAATCAAATATAAAAAAACATTTTGTCTGAGGAAAATTCAAAATTAAACCAACTCAACTTTTAGAAACCTGCCGGTATGACTGGCCTTGATTCTCACCAACTCTTCCGGCGTCCCTTGGCCCACAATGGTTCCACCACCTTCACCACCTTCGGGACCCAAATCGGCAATATAATCCGCCACCTTGATGACATCCATGTTGTGTTCTATCACCACTACAGTATTACCTCTTTCCACCAATCGATTTAAGACGTTAATCAACATTTCCACATCTTGAAAATGCAATCCGGTGGTTGGCTCGTCCAAAATATAAATGGTATTTCCTGTATCGCGCTTACTGAGCTCTGTGCTCAACTTAACCCGTTGCGCCTCGCCACCACTCAACGTGGTACTATGCTGACCCAAGCTGATATAACCCAAGCCAACGTCTTGTAATGTCTTGAGCGTATTGTGAATGTTGCGGTGATTTTCAAAAAACACAACTCCTTCATCTACTGTCATCGCCAAGACATCGGCGATACTCTTTCCTTTGTATCGAACTTCCAAGGTCTCACGATTGTATCGCTTGCCATTGCACTCTTCACACTCCACCATTACATCGGGGAGGAAATTCATTTCGATCACTTTCACTCCACCACCTTTGCAAGTTTCGCAACGACCACCAGAAACATTAAAACTAAATCTTCCGGGCATATAACCACGCACCTTGGCCTCTGGCAGCTGAGCAAACAACTGTCTGATATCCGTAAAAATTCCAGTATAGGTGCATGGATTAGAACGCGGTGTTCTTCCGATCGGACTTTGATCGATCTCAACTACCTTATCCAAATGTTCCAAACCTTTGATTGTCTTATACGGCAAAGGCTTGCGCTGACTATCGTAAAAATGTTGGGCTAAAATGGGATACAGGGTATGGTTGATCAAACTTGATTTACCACCACCACTAACACCCGCGACACAGGTAAAAGTTCCCAAAGGAATTTTGATATTGACATTTTTCAGATTGTGCCCACGCGCACCCAACAACTCAAGGAACTTTCCATTTCCTTTTCTTCGATTAGCGGGAACCGCAATTTTTCTTTTTCCACTGAGGTATTGACCCGTAACACTTTTTCCTTTCAAATGCACTTTTGGGGGACCCTCGGCCACTACCTTTCCACCATGAACACCCGCACCTGGACCTATGTCGATCAGGTAGTCTGCGCTCATCATCATGTCTTTGTCATGTTCGACAACCAAAACACTGTTACCAATATCACGAAGTGATTTTAAGCTATCGATTAATTTCTGATTATCTCGTTGATGCAATCCAATACTGGGTTCATCCAAAATATACAACACCCCTACCAACTGCGCTCCAATCTGAGAAGCCAAACGTATGCGCTGGGCTTCACCGCCACTCAAGGTTTTTGAACTTCTATGCAACGTAAGATAATCCAATCCGACATCCATCAAGAATTTCAAACGATCTCGAATTTCCTTTAATGGTTCACGTGCAATTTTGAGCTGTCGCTCGGTCATGGATTCATCCGCCGTATGCATCCATTCCGCAAGTGACTTCAAATCCATCGCTGCCAAATCATAAATATGCTTTCCATTGACCTTGAAGAAAAGTGCTTCCTTCTTCAAACGTGCAGCGTTACATTCTGGACAAGCTATTTTATTCATGAAACCTTCTGCCCATCTTCTGATGGCTGGACTGGCATCATCTTCAGCTTGTCGTTCGATGAAAGCAATGATCCCATCAAAACGCGTTTTCATGCTTTGACCATTGTTCATGGTAACGACGACATCATCCTCTGTTCCATAAAACAAGACCTGCATGGCGTCCTTTGGAATTTCTTTGATGGGCGTTGTGAGGGTTACATCATAACCTCTCAAAACAGCATCAATCTGCTGAAAAATCCAAGTTTGCTTTCCTTCACCCAAAGGAGCAATTCCTCCTTTTTTGATCGACAACTTGTCATCCGGTACAATTTTCTTCAAGTCAATTTCCGCTACTTCACCAAGTCCGTTGCAATGCGGACAAGCGCCGTAAGGACTATTGAACGAAAACAAATTCGGCTCAGGCTCCGGATATGAGATACCCGACTCGGGGCACATTAAAAATTTAGAGTAATGGTGAATCTGGGCTTTGCCTTCATTCTCAAATGGAACAACCATCATGGCACCCTTGCCCATTTTTAGAGACAACCGAACAGAGTCCTTCAATCGACTATCGCCTTCATTTCCGGCGAGACGATCAACGACCAATTCAATATCATGAATCTTGTAACGATCCAATTTCATTCCTTTTGTCAGTTCGACAATAGCGCCGTCTACACGAGCTCTTAAAAAGCCCTGACGCATGAACTGCTCAAATAACTCTCTATAATGTCCCTTGCGCGCTTTGACCATAGGAGCGAGCAAGAGAATTTTCTTTCCTTTAAAATTCTTTTTGATTCGATCGACAATTTCCTCCTCATTGTATTTGACCATGGGAAGACCCGAGACGTAGCTATAGGCAGTGGAAGCACGCGAGTACAACAATCGAAGAAAATCATAAATCTCGGTAATCGTTCCGACTGTTGATCTGGGATTTTTGGAGACTGTCTTTTGCTCGATGGAAATAACGGGAGACAATCCATTGATTTTATCGACATCCGGCCTTTCCAGCTCTCCTAAAAATTGTCGAGCATACGCATCAAACGTCTCAATGTAGCGGCGTTGTCCCTCGGCATAAATGGTGTCAAAAGCCAACGAAGATTTTCCGCTACCACTCAATCCCGTGATGACCACCAATTGGTCACGGGGAATTGTCACATCAACATTTTTTAAATTGTTCTCTCGTGCACCTAAAATCTCAATCACTTCTTCTTCCATACGTCTGAGACAATTTAAAAAAGGTTTTGTTCAATTAAGATACCTTGACTAAAATCCCTTCAATTACAGATGCCGCCACTTCTGCGCTATCCGCAGATTTGGTTAATACTGAAATGATTTCACTGATCTTCATTTTTTCAATGGCATTGGCATCATCTTCGAACAACTCCACCAAGGTTTGATCGCGCAGTTCTTCCGCTCTTCTTTCATTATTTCGAATGACCGCAATACTTTTTTGTACCTGTTCTGAATAGTACATTTCTGGCAATTCTTTCACTGCCTTATATAACTCTTGACATTGCTCAGCAATCAGCTTAGCAATGGCAATCATGTTGGGATGAATTTGTTGCGGCTTGTATAAGTTGATTCGTTTGGATGCACCATAGATATAATCGGCGACGTCGTCAAGAACAACAGCCAACTCATGGATATCCTCACGATCGAAAGGTACCAAAAAGATGGCATTCGCCTCTCGAACGATGGCATCCGTGATGGCATCGCCTTGCTTTTCAAATGTTCTAATTGTATCAAGCATGTTAATGCGCTCAACATCGCCTCCTTTTAATCCTTCGTACATGGCTTTGGACATGTCACATAAACTTTCTGCACTCTTTTCAAAAAGTGGGTAAAAACGCTTATCCTTAGGGACCAACAGTTGTAAAATTGTATTGATATCTGCCATAGTTATTTTCATGCAGCGATATTGCATCGCTAATCTTTTTCAAAGATGAAAAAAACTTTTCCATGTTGTTAAGGAATTCTGATGATGTGCAAAAAAAAAGGCTGTCCAAAGACAGCCTTTTATCGTTGACATGCAACTATTACTTCACAGCTACACGGAAAGTATGGTGCAATTGAGCGCCCATTACTTCAACCATATAGATTCCTGTTTCTGCAGACTCTAAGTTCAAAGTCAAGTTATTAGAACCAGAAGCCAATTTGTTGAACTTCTCAGTTTTAACGATTTGACCCATCGCATTGTAAACAACAACTTTAACATCTTGTGTTGCAACTGTAGTCATGTTGATGTTCAACATACCTTCAGTTGGGTTTGGATAAACCGATACATTTTCAGAAACAAATACTTCGTTCACAGCAACAGTACCTACACACTCACAATTCGCATCATATGAATCGTTAGAAGTGTTAGACAAACCATCGTCACAAGGAGAACCTACTGTCAAGCAACTTCCACCAGCAGCCAAAGCATAAGGATTGTAGTTACAAGCAGTTGAATCTTGACAACCTGAACAATCTCCACAAAGATCGAAACATACGATTGGCAATACTTGAGCAACGCCTGCACGAACAGCGATGCGGTTGAATCCACCTACACCATTATCGATACCACAGATTGTGTTGATGCCTGGGCCTTCTTGGATAGTAGGAACATTTACGTCAGTTCCAGCCAAGAATTTGTATTGGATTGCAGCTGGACCAGACAAGTTAACTGTACACTCATAAACTTGGTCACCATCAACGTCTGTCATCACAGTGCGGCCATCTTGCCATACTGGAGCAGTAGCGCCAGAGATCATCCACAAAGTATCTGCAGCAGGATTGAAAGTCGCCAAAGTGATTTGATTCGCCATGTTCACACGGAAAGTCAAATCAGCCGCAGCTGGATCAACTACACACTCAGCAGTACATTGATTGTAGCAGAACTCGACAGTCATTGTAGAACCTGTAACATCCAAAGCACGATTTCCACCGGTATTACACTCAGCTGGTACTGACTCATTGTCGTTGTCCACACCGCTCCATGCGTTACCGTTAACGAATTTGAATTGGTAAGAACCAGGCTGAACCTCTTTCACCAATTCGTAAATGTTATTACCAACTGAAGACATTGCCCAATCAGCTGCACCTGGATCCCAGTTTTGCAAGCTTCCTGCAATGTGAACACCATTTGGAGAAACTGTCTCATTACTCATGTTGACACGGAAAGTTACCGTAGTTGGCATCACACAAGAAGTGCAAGCACCGAAGCAAAATGCGTCAGTCAATACGTTGGGTTGATCAACGATTACTTGACGATTTCCACCTACGAAACAAGCACCATTTGCACCTTCTTCAAATCCCCAGCTGTTTCCGTTTACAAATTTGTAATCGTAAGTAGCAGGAGCCAATTGAAGCAAAACGCCAAATACTCCGTTACCCATTGCATTCAAAGCGATCAAAGCTGGATCCCAGTTTGCGTATGCAGGATTCTCATTGGTATTATCGTAGTTTGGATCTGCAAAGTTTCCAGCAACATGCAAGTTGGCAGGATCGTAATCTTGACCAGCTTCGCCTGTGATTCCATCTCCATCAGCATCCACCATAGACATATCGACGCGCAACAAAACTGAATTTGTTCCGCACAATGCACATGATGCATAGCAT
>CANFLZ010000020.1 GCA_947448135.1 Flavobacteriales bacterium | reverse complement strand
GGATTGGATGTTGAGAACGAACTGAAAATGCTGCGTGTCATTCAACAATTGAAAGCCAGCTCTCCTATTCCCATCACCGTTACATTGCTGATGGGTCATGCGCTTCCTCAAGATTTCAAGGGCAAAATGAATGAGTACATGGACCACTTGGAAAGTGCGTTATTGCCCCAAGCATTGGAAATTGGTTTTGACTTTATCGATATTTTTTGCGAAAGGGATTATTTTCAGGTTTGTCATTTGGAACAAATTTTAAAAATTTCACAGCAACACCAGAAACCCGCCAAGATTCACGTCAATCAGTTTTATAGCATCGGCGGCATTCAAGCGGCCATCCAAGGAAACGCCCTCAGCATCGACCACGCAGAGGTTTTGTCTGAGCAAGATTTGAACGATCTCGAAAAAAATCCGATTATTGTCACAGGTTTGCCCGCGTGTTCACTGTTCACCAAAATCCCTTACACTCCAACGCGAGCATTGATGGATCGCAATATCCCGGTGGCGTTGGCCACCGACTTCAATCCCGGCTCTGCGCCCAATGGCAACATGAATTTGGTCAACAGCCTGGCTTGTATACAAATGAAAATGACACCCGAAGAGGTGGTGAATGCATCTACCCAGAATGGCGCTGCAGCGATGCAGTTGGACATGCAAGTAGGCAGCATCACCATTGGTAAAAAAGCCAACTTCATTCTCACCGAACCCATGGAATATTTATCCGAATTATTTTACTATTTCGGAGAAAGCAGAATCAAAGAAGTCTATATCAACGGACAGAAGTATGAAAACTAAAAATATTCTCATCAACATCGTAGTTGTTTTTGTTGCACTTTATATTGGCGGATGGGTCAATATGTTTTTAATCGAAACAGGTCCAAAAGTAATTGCACCACCTGCGGGTGTTGACATGACGACAGAAGAAGGATTGAAGGCAGGGATGGCATTGATGCAACCTCAACATTTTTTATTTCCTTATCTCGCACATGCTGCAGGCACCCTTACCGCATCGTTGATCATTGCGCTGCTAGCACGTTCCAACCCATTCAAATTGTCCATGATACCTGGATTTGCATTTTTGATTGGAGGTATTATGATGGTCATGATGCTTCCTTCACCCTTGTGGTTTGATGTGCTCGATCTCTTGGGTGCTTATATCCCCATGGCTTATTTGGGACACCTCATTGGAAAAAAAATAAAAAGCAATTCAAACCCAAGTCATTAAATAATGTCACCTGAATTCGAAAAATACTTTGCGCAATATCCGTCCGATGTACAAGAAAGATTGCACACCACCTGCACACTTTTGAAGAAATTATGCAAAGGTGCAGAAGAGCGCATGGCCTATGGCATGCCTGCCTTTCGCAGCACAGAGAACATTGTCTACTTTGCAGCATTTAAAAACCATTTGGGTTTTTATCCTACCCCTGCCCCCATTGTTCACTTTGCCTCCCAGCTCCAAGATTACAAGACCTCAAAAGGAGCCATTCAATTCCCCCACAACCAACCCTTGCCATTAAAATTGATGGAGGACATCGTGAAATGGAGACTGAAGGAGATGAAGGGTTGAGGTAGTTGGCAAAAAAAAAGCCTTCATTTCTGAAGGCTTGGTGGGAGTTACTGGGTTCGAACCAGTGACCCCCTGCTTGTAAGGCAGGTGCTCTGAACCAGCTGAGCTAAACTCCCATTCCGTTTGATCGGGGTGCAAATATACATTCAATTTGTTCCCTCACAAATTTTTTCAAAAAAAATTTATTCTTTTCGCGAATATCCAGCCACAATGGGACGATGATCGACCAATTCTACCGGATAAACATGGTATAGCACGGTGTGATAACGCTCTTGAGGTCCCAAAATATAATCGATTCTGAAATTGGGAAACTTGCCCGCATAAGTGGGCGAAATCCCTTCACCAGCTTCTCTATATGCATCCTCCATTCCACTGCTCATTTTGTGATAAGCGTAGGATTGAGGGGGATCATTAAAATCTCCGACAATCCAATACGGATAAGGACAAGTGGCTGCATGCAACTTGACCGTATGTACCTGCCCTTCTCTTTTGACAAACGCCTTACGCATCAATCGCAAAATGCGCCAATATCCATCCACTTCTTCTTGCTCCTCTTGAATGGTGGCATAATCCTCTGACTTGAATCGAATGCTTTGCAAATGCACATTGTAAATCCGCAGTGTATCAGCATCTTTCAATACATCGATATAAATGCAAAAGTTATGGGTATCGCCGGTGAATGGGACATAACCACTTTTCAATATTGGATATTTGCTAAATAAAGCAACGCCACTCTTCCGCCCTCCTCTCTTGGCCATCGAAAACTTCACATGGTGATACGGCAATTTCAATTCGCTTTTGACCATACCGATGTGATCAAATTCATCGCTTTGAAAAAACTCTTGAAAGGCAATCACATCGGGTGAAGCATCCTTCATCACTTGGAACATGGAATCACGAATCGCCAAATTATCCATTTTCACCTGCTTGTTGCGGCGGTTTAATCCCATGAGATTGACATTCCAACTCATGATTTTCAAATCACTCTTCTCCTGAATATTATCGGAAAAACCCCACTGATAATAACCGCCAACGAAGGGAATTCCCAAAAGCACAATGGCAATTACCCACCATGATTTTTTGAATGCAAAAATCATCCAACCCAACATCAACAATAATCCACCGACGTACAGAAACGGAAATGCCAATCCCAAAAATGGCAACCAACTGGACATGTGGACAGGCACCCAGTATGCAAAGTAAGCCATCAACAACCATATTATCCATACAGCGCTGAATGTCCACAATAACCATTTGGGTATGTTGAGCAAATGCTTCATTTTTTTGACTCCGATTCTAAAAATTCCTTTTCACTTTGAGACAAACTTGCAAAACCAGAACGATTGATTTTGTCCAGTATTGCATTCAATCTATCCTCTCTTTGTTTTCGCTCATCGTTGTACTGATCATCTGTCTTGGGTCGTTTGAGGGTAAAAGGATTGGATGAGGTCTTGCTCGATTTCGATTTCCAATAGATGAATAAGTAGCCCGCCAATGCGCCTCCTGTATGCGCAAAGTGCCCTCCGATATTCCAACCTTGTCTTACACCCATCCAATCGAATAATACAAAAACCAAAAACAACCAGCGAACCTCTAATATCAATACACCCAACAAGTTGATCTTGCGTCTGGAATCTACTGCCAACATACCTCCCATAATGGCCATTGTAGAGGCGGAATTGCCCAACAAGAAGTGATTGATACCGGGATAAATCTGAAATGAAAACCAATAAAACATTGCTCCCACAATCATACCCAATCCATACACCCACAGCCACAAGCGCTTACCCACTTGTGCCTCGAAAACTATCCCCAACCAATACAAACCAAAGACATTCATCAAAAAATGTCCAGTGTGTAAATGCACAAACGAATACGTGAAGAGTGTCCATGGCTTTTGTAAAAACGCAGCAAATGAAGAGGGTAAAGCACACAATTCCGACACCATCTCTTGTGTCGATAAATTGCCCGTCATCTGCAATAACAACAATATCAACCAAACCAACGAGGTGGCCACAATCAGCTGCCCCGTTACTGTTTGAAAAATTGCGTACCTTTTCATTTGATCAATGCCAGTGATTTTCGTGTTGATTTCTTTGCCAATATTTCAAAAGCAAATAAGCCGTAATCATTCCTCCCAAGTGAGCAAAATGCGCGACATTGTCTCCAGGATTTCCGCGCATTGCCGAAAACAATTCTATGGCACCATAACCCAAAACCAAAACACGCGCTTTGAGCGGAATGGGTGGGAACATCAGCATCAATTCCACATTCGGAAATAACATTCCAAATCCCAACAAAATTCCAAACAACGCACCGGAAGCACCGACCATACCTGTATTGAGAATAGAATTAGCGCGGGCCATCAATGGATCGATAAAATTTTTGTTCTCACTCAAAGCTTCCGCACCTTCGCTTCTAACCAAGTCCCATTCCTGAGGACTCAACTGTGCCGCTACTTTTTGTAATTCATAAAACGTCATTCCATTGTGCAACAAGAAAGCACCCAATCCCGACACCATATAGAATATCAAGAATTTTTTGGGTCCCCAATATTGTTCGAGTGCAGGACCAAAAATATAGAGTCCATACATGTTGAAGAAAATGTGCGTGAATCCTGCATGCATAAACATATGGGTGATGATCTGCCAAGGTCTAAAATTGGGAGATGCCCAATAGTAAGCGGAGAGTTGATCACTCAAAATAGGCATGGCCATGGATGCCAAGAAAAAAAGAACATTAATGATAATGATGTTCTTGACGATAGGCGTTGTTGGTCTCATGATTGAAACAATTGTTGCAGTTGATCTGCATTCATTTTAAAAATTATTTTCTCGTGACGCGGCGTGAAAAAAGGATTTTCCAAATCCAATAATTCGCGCATCAAATCTTTCATTTCGGGCAGAGTAAGCATCTGCCCCGCGCGTATGGCCTCTTTTTTGGCTTTGGTCCAAGCCCATATCTGCGTGGGATTGAGCATGCGCTCAAAACCATTTTCCCATTCTCCTAAAATCTGTTCCCAAAAATCCTGATGATCCCAATCTTCTTGCGGCAATGCCATCAAGAAAACCTGTCCATCTCTGATTTCCCAACGGTAGCCCAATGCATACAGCGTGTCAGCGCTGGCATTGATCATCGATTTTTCTTTTTCATTCAAAGACAACTCCAATGGGGCAAGCAAGGTTTGGGGGGAGGGCAAATATCCCTGACGCATCCACTTTTCAAATTGTATTTGACGGTGCGCCTTGCCTTGATCCACCAACCACATCTCTCCTTTGTACTCAAATACAATCCACTTCTTGAAGAACTGTTGAGGCTTTAACTCCATCTCCACTCCCCAATCTTCATCCAAAATGCCCTGTTGCTCCTGAGACATCTGTCGAACACTTTGATGGATGTCCCCTTGCATGCGCAACCACTCTTGAACAACATCGCGTTTGGGTGCTGCAGGTTGAAAAGGATTGTAATCTCCGGTCAACGTGATGGTCGGCATTTTGATCTCTGTCGATGAATTTACCGGTGTGGTGACATTGCCCTCTTGATTAAAATCCAAACTAGGAACCACATTGTGCATGCCCAACGCCCTGCGCGCAGATGCATGCAGAATGGCGTATATCGAGCGCTCATCTTGAAACTTAATCTCCGTTTTGGTTGGATGTATATTGATATCAATCAACTCTGGATCAATTTCCAATTGAATAAAATACGCTGGAAAATTTCCTTCGGCAATGATCCCATTGTACACCGCTTGAATAGCATGGTGCAAATACGGATGTTTGATAAATCGATTGTTGACAAAGAAATATTGATCTCCACGCACTTTCTTGGCTACCTCGGGCTTGCTCAAAAATCCGGAGATTTTTAACCAATTCGTTTCTTCTTCAATTGGAACCAATGCCTCCTGAAATTTATTCCCCATCATCTTCACCACACGTTGTCTGAAGGTCTGCTGCAACAAATGCAGCTCCACCACTCCATTGTGCTCCAACATCATTTCAACTTCTGGATGCACCAATGCTACTCGGGTAAATTCTTCCAACACATGTTTCCACTCTACCGAATCACTCTTTAAAAAATATCTTCTTGCCGGTACGTTGTAAAATAAATTTTTGACCGAGAATTGAGTACCCACAGCAGTTGCACATGTTTCATGCAACTCCACCCGACCTCCTGAAACAGTCACTCGCGTACCTGATTCTGCCGACTCCATTTGGGTTTTTAGTTCAACGTGTGCAATCGCCGCAATACTGGACAATGCCTCGCCACGAAATCCTTTGGTTGCGATATGAAACAAATCATCTGCTGTCTTCAATTTACTGGTGGCATGGCGCTCAAAGCACATCAATGCATCTTGATGCGACATTCCCTTTCCATTATCCTCGATGTAAATCAACGTTTTTCCGGCATCACGAATCACCACCTTCACTTTGGAAGCACCTGCATCAATTGCATTTTCCAACATTTCTTTGACCACAGAAGCGGGTCGCTGCACCACCTCTCCCGCCGCAATTTGATTGGCTACATTATCCGGTAATTTATAAATTATATCACTCATGACTCATCCACTGTTGTAAAGCCAAGTGAGGCGTAATTTCGATTTGTTTAACGGATAAAACTTTCTGTACGACCTGATCCACCAACGTATCCGGACAAGATGCACCGCTTGCCAGCACAACACGATTCCAATTTCCCCATTGCGTTGCATGGGTTTCCAATTGCATGGATTTTAGATCGAGAAATGAAATGAATTCTGCCGAAATCGCATCCGCATCTTCGATGAAAAATGTCGTAATCTTTTGAGACAAAATCGTAGCCAATTGATAGGTGTTGGAAGAATTATGCCCCCCAATAACAAAAGCAACATCTGCTCCGCTGTTCAGCAATTCCATAGCCGCATCTTGGTTGTCATTGGTTGCATAACACAAGGTGTCTCTGGTTTCAGCAAATCCCTCCGAACCGCGAACCGCAGTTACCACCTGCTTCAAGTATTGCGCAATCTCTTCTGTTTCTGTTGCAAGCATGGTGGTTTGATTGACGACTCCAATTCTCGACAAATCAAGATTCGGGTCAAAACCATCTGAACATTTACCTGCAAAATCTTTGGAGAACTCCAATGCATCTTTCTCTCCTCTGATGTAAGCAGCCAAGATCTCCGCCTCACGCATATCACGAACGATCACGCTCTTGGTCTTCACATTGGCATGGCTGAAAGTTGCCCTCGTCTCCTCATGCTTGTATTTACCATGAATGACAATGGTATATCCCTCCTGTCCTATTTCATTACTTCGCTTCCAAACCTTCTCTACAAAAGGACAAGTCGTGTTGTATTTTTTGACATCAACGCCCAAAGCAGACAATTGCGCTTCTATTTCCAAAGTGGTTCCAAATGCCGGCGTAATAACGATATCATCCGCTGTCAATGTATTCCAATCCATCAGGTGATTGCCGGCAGTATCCATGATAAAAGTGACGCCCAACGATTTCAAATCTTCATTCACCGCAGGATTGTGAATCATCTCTCCCAATAAAAAAATGCGCTTTCCAGGATTTTCATTCACCGCTTTAAAAGCAATTTCAATGGCGTTTTCAACACCATAACAAAAACCCATGTGCCGAGGAAAAACAAACGTCAAATCACCCAACGGAACCACAGAAGGCGTAAAGTCCTTTTTTCTGGGATCTTGGCTTTTACGCCAAAGTTTGATTTGACCAGAAAAAGAAGATTTAAACTGTTCTGGTATTTCGAATTTCTTCATGGGTTCATTGCTTTATGGCACTTGGCCAAATATTTTTTTTCTTGATTGTGTTGAAATGCCTTGGTCATTTTTTTCCATTCATCTCGATCACTGTATTGTTCACTTTGCAGAATCTTTTTCGCCAAAGTTTGCAGAATAAATACATCTCTCAAATCAGGTTGTATCGGTGCATGTGTCAATTGATAATACAAAAAAGCCTGTAAATAAGCATACATCAAATCCAATTCGCCATCAATGGGTCCAAAGCACCTTGAATCTGCATCAAATTTTTTTGAAGGATGATTCACCATCCACTTGATCACATAGGCATTTGCCCAGGCCCTTTTTTCATATTGCCAAGAAATGGGTGTTTCACACAACCATTGAGCCACTTGAACAATTGTATCTTTTGCACTTTGAAATTGCTGCTCGCTGTGCCAATTACCGGGTCCAAAAGCTGGACAATCAGGCCACTGAGCTTGAGCGCGCAATGCAAAAAACAAAATAAAAATTGTCAAGCAATTTCTCATCGCTCGGTCAATTGTTCATGAAATTGAATACCCTTTTCTTTCAACTCTTGCAACAAGGGTTGATAGATATGGGGCAATGTAGGAATCAAGACGCCTGTATCCTTCCAAACGCCATTTAAAATATACGGAACCGCCATTGCCATGGGCAAACCCACTGTTGCAGACATAGCGGTATAAAATGCATCTTGACCTTCCATGACCATATGCGATTGCAGGCGGTATTTTTTCCCATCCAGGGAATAATCAAATAAATGACACATCACCAGCATATCGCGATCATTGGGAGCCAACTCCCATCTTTCTTCCACCAACCTTTGAATAACTTCCGCTGGTGTACCACGATCGATAGGAACCGGAGTAACATCCCACAATCCCAACCATTGCAATAAAAACAACTTGTCTTTTGATACTGTGCGCTGAATATAATCCGCAGCATTTTCTGGTAAAAACGTCTGGGTAAAATCCATTATCGACATCCCATTCCAATCCATCACTTTCTGATCATCCGTCATTCCCCATTTCACCAAAACATCCCAAGCCTGACAATAATCTTGCTTGCGCAAAGTTCCGCGATACAACGTCGGAATTCCTTGCAAAGCATACAACGATTCATAAGCCATTGAATCACGGTTGGCATATCCATCAAACAGGCCATAACCCGGAATTTCAACCTGAATCAATTCCTCAAACAATCGGTGATAAGGCACCAACTTCTCTCTTCCCGATTCACGGAAATGAGCGCTACCACCAGAACCAGCCAACACAACATTTCTTGGATTCCAAGTTATCTTATAATGCCACGGATTGTTATCCGACGAAGGGGCAATCAATCCACCGCAAAGACTATAGAAACCGGTAATATCAGCCCCTTTGCTGCGCAACTCATGTATGATTTGCATCGCCGACATGTGATCAATCCCCGGATCAACACCCATCTCATTCAAGAAAATTAAACCTTTCGCTTGTGCCTCCTCATGCATTTCTCGCATTTCCGGACTCACATAACTGGGAGTAATCAAATGCTTGAAATGCTTTAGACACATGCGCGCCACCATGGGATGCATGAAAGCTGGCAACATGGAAATAACCAAATCCGATTGCGCTATTTCGCGATCCAAATGCAATTCATCTTTCGCATCAAATTGAAACACACTGCTGTGTTTGTTTCCTTTGGTCTTTTCCTCAGCTACTTTCAACTGACCATCCCCAACACGAACGTGAATTTTCCATGCATCAGCATGATCCAATAAATGCTGTATCAAATGCGCACTACTTCTTCCCGCACCCAAAATGACCACCTTCCTCCAAGTTTCTTCCATCGCTATTATTCTCTAATTAGATTGGCATGAATTTTATCTTCGCAAAAATGAACTAAATTTACCACGTAACAAAGCCGATATGAAACATATTTTATGCATCTTTTTAGGGATTCTTTCATTTGGAATGATGGCCCAATCCCAACTTGCCGACGCCATTGTCTATTCTGAAAATGGAGACCGTTTCAAAATCTACCTCAATGAGGAGCTCATCAACGAAGATCCACGCCCCAATGTCAAAATCAAAGGCCTTGCCTCCGAATATTATATGGCCCGAATTGATTTCGAAGACCCCAATTTACCTGATTTTACTAGCAAAATGTTTGCAGTAAAGTATGACTTAGAAGTTACCTATGTCATCAAATTGACCAAAAAAGGCTACGCATTGCGCTATTTCACAGAGCGTCCCAAAGAACCCATTGCACAAAAATTACCTCCTGGCACTTATCAATATGTGGAGCCCATCAATACACTTGGCGATCCTGACAATGTTGCTGTACCCGTTGAGGCTCCGGCGATGCCTGTTGAAATGCCCGTTTCCACTTCCACCACTGTCACTACACAGAAATCGACAACCACTTCTCAAAAAGGAGGAAATCCACAAAATGAAAAAGTGAATGTCAATGTCAACATGGGTGGTGTCAATTTGGGAATCAACATGGACGTTCCAGCCGACCCAGGATTCAATCAAAACTCAAGTAGTACAACCACGACAACAACTACCACAACGACTACCAAAACATCCGGAAGCGTTGGAAATTCAGGCCGTCCTTCCACCCACGAAAAGCCTCATCATGATCATCCACAAAATCAAACGAATGCAGCGCCAACCGGAAGATGTGGCTATCCGATGGACAATGCCAGCTTTCAAAGTGCAAAATCTAGCATCCAATCCAAATCATTTTCAGACAGTAAAATGACCTTGGCCAAGCAAATCACGGGTTCCAATTGCTTGAGTGCAGCGCAAATCAAGGAAATTGTTACTCTTTTTGATTTCGAAACGGATCGAGTAGAATATGCCGCATTTGCTCATTCGCGTTGCAACGACCCACAAAATTATTTTTTAATCAACGATGCCTTTAAATTTGAAAGCTCAATTGAAGAACTGAATTCAAAAATCAACCCTTAAGATGAAAACCAACGTTATCCTTTTTTTCTGCCTTCTTACTTCGTTTACAGCCTGCAAGGGTCCAAAATATTACACAAAACTAGGTACCAAGCAAGAAGCCAGCGGCTTATCAGTTGAGGCTTCTGAAAGTTATTTTTCCGCGCTACGTCAAAAAAGAAATTACGTGGAGGCGCAAGCGGGCATGAAGCGCACAGGGCAAATCGTTCTCAATCAAAAGTTGGTTGAATTTGGCCGCAAAAAAACCATGAACACTCCACGTGAAGCTGTATATGCTTATGTAAGCGCTCAAGAGTATCAACAAAAAATTGCAGGAATTGGTGTGAATTTGGAGATCAGCGATATGTACCAAAGTGATTTTGATGAAGTAAAAAAGGCCTATATCAATGAACTCTATGAAAAAGGAACAACGCAATTGGAGCAAGAACAATTCAAAGAAGCCGAAATCAATTTCAAAGAGATTTCGAAGTTCGATCCCAACTTCAAAGACGCCAAAGACCTTCAAGACATTGCCTATCTAGAACCCTTGTACAAAGACGGCAAAGCTATGTTTGAAGCGGGGCGATATAGAACAGCGTATGAATCACTATCGAAGGTGGTCGAAAAACGCAGTAACTATAAAGATGCATCGGCCTTAAAATCCAAGTCGTTAGAGAAAGGAACGGTAACCATCGCCCTTCTTCCCTTTACAAACGGTACCAAATCAAGCGGAGCTGAAGTAGGGCTCTCTGCCTACACCTTGGCCGCGTTAACTTCTATCAAAGACCCCTTCTTGCGTATTGTTGATCGTGAAAATATGATGACCATTTTACAAGAACAAAAACTTCAATTGAGTGGGATTGTTGACGACAAAACCGCTGTAGAAGTTGGTAAAATTGTAGGTGCCCAAATTATCCTTACTGGAAGTATTTTAAAATTAGACGAGAAAAAAGGAAATGTTGTTCGTGAGAGACGCACTGCTTTTCAAGCATTTCAAGAAAAACAAGTCAGCAACGGACAAACCATCATGGTGACCAAATATCGACCTATCGAATTTGATTACTACTACGGGAAGAGTTACAGCGCTATTGATGCACAAATGAAATTGATCTCTTTGCAAACCGGCGAATTGCTGAAAACTGCTTTGATCAATAAAAAAGTTGAAGATGAAGTGTTTTACGCGCGCACCGATTACAACAGAGAATCATTGTATCCCAATGAAGGTGGTAACGTGCAAACTGCACACGACAAAGTGCAAGGATTTAGAAATCTATTCACCATTCAACGCGATTTAAAATCTGCTGAAGAATTGTCATCAGAAGCCTACAAGCAAGCCACCGCCGACATGGCACAACAGGTCAAATCATTGATGCTTGAATTGGTGAAATAATGAAAAGATATTTTTTCCTCCTGATCTTTTGCGCTGTGTCCTTGGCACAATGTGTCACCCCAAAAGGAGGAGAAAGTTCTGCATTACCCAAAGTCAATCCCGCTCCGGAATGGGTGTTGCAAAGACCCATCAGCAATGGCTATTACATTGGAGTATCCAGCTGTAATAAAAAACTAAATCCTGTAGACTACGCAGCGATTGCCAAAAAAAATGCCCTCAGCGACATGGCCTCCAGTGTGAGTGTGCGCGTCCAAGGACAGAGCTTTTTAAACACCATGGAGGTCAATAAAGTATTTTCAGAAGACTTTACCTCCAGCATCAACACCACTACCGATATTGTTTTTGAAGATTACGAAACAGTCGGTATCTATGAGAATGAATCCGAATATTGGATTTATCTGCGCATCAGCAAATCGGCCTATCAAGCCCAACAAGAACGAAAGAAAAACGAAGCGCTTAATCTGGCGTATCAACATTATGAAAGCAGCGTTGCATCCAGAAAGCGCAATCAAATAGGTTCTGCGATTGACGAACTCTTTCACGCCCTTTTTGCCATCAAACCGTATTGGAACGAATCCAATCCATTTACCACTCCCAACGGAGAAAATCTGTTGTTAGATCAGCAAATTTATGCCGATATCCAGGGAATTATGTCGGCACTCAAGCTTACATCCGATGAGTCCGCTGTTGTTTTGAATAGCAAAAACAATTATGCCCAATCATTAGACGTTGAAGCGATGCACAACGGCAGTCCCGCCATTGGAATTCCCATCCTTTATCATTTTCCGACCGATAAATTTACCCGAGCCAAGAAAGTCATAACAGGAACCAATGGTAAAATCACTGTATCTGTGGCCAATGTGCCCATGAGTTCAAAATTACCACAACTAGAAATCAAGCTGGATATAGAATCGATGATCCCTTCGGATTTAGATGATAAAATATGTCGTAAGATTCTCCAATCCACACCCGTCAATGAATTGAATATCCCCATTCATTTGGTGAAACCCACTTTTTGCATCAAAAGTATCGAAAGAGAATTCGATCAAAACAACCAACAGCAACTCCTGGCCATCGCTGCGCAAACTTATTTGACCCAGCAAGGCTATCAAACCAGCAGCAGCAGCAAGGCAGATTACACCATTGAAATAGAGGCCAACACCAAAGCTGCTGGACAAGCCAATGATTTTTCCAGCGCAATATTGGAAATGAAGTTAACCTTAAAAGACAACCAAGAGAATAATATCCGTTATCAAAACGACACAAATTCTATAAAAGGCGTGCAGCTCAGCATCCCTGCTGCTGGCGTCGAAGCATACAAAAAAGGAAAAATAAAATTAGAAGACGAATGGCTCAATTTGATGTTGCAAGCAATTTTGTAACTTTGGCATTATTCGTGTAAACGCAAAAAACAATTAACCTAAAAAATAGAAAAATGAAAATTTTAAAAATTACTTTGATGATCATGGTGGTTGCCATAGGATTCGGAATGACTGCCTGTAAAAAGAAAAAAGGAGCTGCCAAATCTGAAGATACTGGTGTGAATCCAAAACAACAAGGAGAGGTATTAATCAATGAATACTGCTCTGGAGAATCATTCATGAGTACCAAAGATGCATTCCGCGCCACTGCAACTGGCGAGAGCATGGATCGCGAAACCGCTAAGAAAAAAGCAAAATCAAACGCCATGTCTGAATTGTCAAAGTCTATCAGCGCTACAATGAAGGTTGTAGGAGACAATTACGTCAACTCTTCAGAATTCAACAACAAAGAAGAAATCACAGAAACTTTCCAAGAAATGACGCGCACGGTTGTCGATCAAAATTTGAAAGGCGCTGTTGAGATTTGCGAAAAGTTGACTCAAAAGCCAGATGGTTCTTTTGTTAGCTATGTTGCAATTGAATTATCGGGTGAACGTTTGGCTAACTCTTATGCCGAGAAATTGGCTGCTAATGAGAAGTTGAAAGCGGATTACAACTACGAAAAGTTCAAAGACACTTTCAATAAAGAAATGGAAAAAATGGCTGCTGATCAAAAGTAAGCTTCTAATTTTCTAATAATAAAAAGGTCCGCAAAATTGCGGACCTTTTTATTTTTCTATTTGTTGTATTATACAAATCTTGGATCAGTTTCCATGACATGTCCACAGCATTTACAAGTACGCAAATCCTCTGAACCATAAAAATGTCTGAATCGTGGCAAGAAATCCAATTCAATATTGTTCAATACAAAATAATCCTCGTACAGCTTGGTATTGCATTTTTCACAAAACCACATCAAGCCATCTTTGATGGGACGGTCATTGCGTTTCACTTCAATTACCAATCCGACAGTACCTTCCCCTCTCCTGGGTTGATGCGGAACACCTGCAGGTAACAAGAACATTTCACCCTCCTTAATGTGTATGTCTACAGCCTTACCATCCTCTTGAATTCCCACAACAATATCTCCTTGAAATTGATAAAACAATTCCTCTGTTTCATTGTAATGATAATCTTTTCTGGCATTAGGTCCGCCCACCATCATCACGATATAATCACCAGCGTCTTTGTAGATATTTTTATTGCCAACTGGAGGCTTCAATAAATCTCTATTATCCTCAATCCATTGCTGGATATTAAATGGTCTTTTAATCATAGTCGATTTGTTTTATAACAACGAAAGTAAACGATAGTTTCAGCCCAAAGATTGACACCTGTCATAAATCTCATTTCCAATCTTCCAATATACTTGGATCTTCTTCAAAAATATTTCCCATGACCACCCAGTTGGCGCCAGCCATCCAGGCTTGTTCTGCTTGCTCCTGCGTTTTAATTCCACCCCCAACAATGATTGGACATTCCACTTCTTTTCTAACCGCCGCAATCACATCCATCGAAACGGGACGATCAGCACCACTTCCTGCATCCAAGTAAATGAGTTTCATTCCCAACAGCTCTCCTGCTAAAGCGGTGGCAGCAGCCAATTGCGGCTTATCAGCAGGGAGCGGCTGCGTATTGCTGATATAACTCGCTGTCGTCGGTTTGCCGCCATCAATCAACAAGTATCCCGTGGGTAAAATGGTCAACCCACTTTTCTTCAACGACCTCGCTGCTTGCACATGTTGACCAATCAGAAATTCAGGATTGCGTCCTGAAATCAAAGACAACAACAAAATCGCATCCGCACTGTCTACCACTTGTTGTGAAGATCCAGGAAAAAGAACAATCGGTAAATTGGCTTGGCGCATGATCTGAATGCAATTGTCCAATTGCGATTTGTGCATGAAACTTCCACCGATGAAAATCAATTTGGCTGGTGACTTCTTGGCCAATGCAACCATGTGCTCCCAGTGTAGCTGTCCACCAAAATCAGGATCGATCAAAATCGCCAAACCTTTTTGCGCATGCTCAATCACGCCGAAATTCATTTTCATTCCGAGGTAAAAATAAAACACATTTGCCCCAAGGTTCAAAATTTTTCTATGTGCATAATATGTGCATTTACTAACAAGCACCCGTTAACACTTCATCAATTCTATGCTTCAAATTTGCCCTTTCCATTTGTAGTTTCGAAACCGGTAAAACCTATACAAATATTTTAGAAGAATGGAATTTCAATCTCTCAATTTTGACTTGCCAAAAGAGTGCAACTCTTTGATCAAAGTTATTGGCGTCGGTGGTGGCGGATCGAACGCTGTCAACTACATGTATAACCAAGGAATCAAAGGTGTTGATTTCATCGTTTGCAATACTGATGCGCAAGCTTTGGATTATTCTACAGTGCCTCACAAGATTCAATTGGGAGCTGCTTTGACCGAAGGTCGTGGCGCAGGTGCTTCACCTCAAGTAGGAAAAGAAGCCGCTATTGAAAGCATTGACACCGTTCGCAACATTCTTCAAAACGAAAAAAACAAAACCAGCATGGTTTTCGTTACTGCCGGTATGGGTGGTGGTACGGGAACTGGTGCAGCTCCTATCATCGCCAAAATGGCGAAAGAAATGGGAATTCTTACCGTTGGAATTATTACTGTTCCTTTTGGCTTTGAAGGCAAAAAGCGCCACACTCACGCCGAAGAAGGTGTGATTGAAATGCGCGATGCAGTAGATACTTTATTGATTATCCGCAATGATAAATTGCGCGAGTTATTTGGCAACCTTAGCCTAAAGCAAGCTTTCAGTCATGCTGACGAAGTGCTTTGCACTGCTGCAAAGGGAATTGCTGAAGTAATGACATTAACCGGATTGGTGAACGTAGACATGAACGACGTGAAAACTGTAATGAAAGACAGTGGTGTCGCTATCATGGGAAGTGGACGTGCAAGTGGTGAAGGACGCGCTAAACGCGCCGTTGAAGCGGCTCTTGAATCACCATTATTGAACGATAGTGATATCTTCGGTGCTAAACATGTCCTGTTGAATATTACCCACGGTGAGGAAGAATTGTTGATGGATGAAGTGAGTGATATCACCGATGCTATCCAAGAAAAAGCGGGACAAAACGCCAACGTTATTTGGGGATATGGTCAAGATACTCGATTGGATTCTGACATCTCAGTTACCGTTATCGCTACTGGATGGGATGCAAAAGATATCGATGCCGTGCTTCCAGGAATTGAAGCCTCCGCTCCTATTGTAGTGGATGTGCACACCTCTGTAGAAGAGATGCCAATGGCTCAACCCATCGCATCGCAAGTATTACAAGAGGTAATTCAACCCATTGCTTCGCCAGTAATGAAAATCGAAGAGCCTGCTGCTCCAATCATGGAGAACGTAGTTGAGCGCATAGAATTAAACATGAATACCGAGGCCTCTGTTGAGGTTGAGAATAAGTTGGAAAATGAAGTAGAATTCGTTCAGAACGAAGTAGCTTTTGAAATCGAATTCCCTGAAGAGCCAACAACTATTGATTTATTTGCTGCTCCATCTGCCGCTATCATTGAAGAGTCGCCCATTGCTAACTTCGTAGAAGAAGCGCCAGTGGCTCAAGTAGAAGAAGTGGTTATGAAACACAAAGAGTCTCTTGAAATCAACAACAACGAAGTTTTCAATGTGATTGGTTTTTCAGACAATTTGAAAATGGAAGAAGCTCCTGAAGCTTCAATGCCCATTCGCGAGCGCGCTACAGACGCTGTAGATCGTTCTTCTATCAACCAATTGCAAAACGATCGTGCCAACAAAATCAAGCAAGTAGGAATGTTGATGAAGACACCCGGTGGCCTGATTTCTTTGGAAGAAGAGCCTGCATACATGCGCAAGAAAGTGGCATTGGATACAACACCTGCCAGCAACGAAAGCCAAGCTTCTCGCTTCGGAGTTTCTGAAGTGACAGATGCCAATGGTGAAAAGCGATATGAGTTAAAAGGAAACAATCCTTTTTTACACGATAACGTAGACTGATCGTCTTGAGTTAACAACAAAATAAACATCCATAAAAAAGGGCTGAAAATTTCAGCCCTTTTTTATTACCCGTCAATATTTCTATCTACCCAACATCTGATGTGCCAGTTTCTGGCGTTTCCATTCAAAATGCGCGAAGCCAGCAGTCCAGAAAACCGCCCACAAAGAATAGAGACCGATCACTATTACTGTCAACCACCAACGCTCTTCCACAATTTGTCCATCGGCGTTCTTCACCAAGAATGGCTCATATTTCCAAACAAAATTCCATGCGCCCAACAAGAACAACGCACTTGAAATTAAAACACTCAAAGCAATAGCGCCAACCACCGCACTTTTGTTGGGTCGAGTCCCTTCGTTGGAACTATGGTTCCAATATCCGATAACCTTGTTATTGGCATCATGAACGATACTTACCTCTTCATTGTACCTGGTGTGATACAAGCCATCATTCATCCCAACAAAAATGATGTCATTCAAACGAACCCAACGCTGCGGTCCTTTTTTCTCTTGACCATCAATAACACTCGTACCGCCTTGTTGCAAAGGTCCACGTGTTAGGGTTAAATCTGTGGAGGGAAATAATTCACGTATTTTCATACGCCAAAAATAAGGAGAATGTCTTATCGTATAGCAAGGGACACTTTCCGCTCTTGCGAGATCATTCTACTCTTTACGGGATCCGCAATATCGACATTCATCTGATCAACCAAAACACCATGTGCCAATAAGAAATTTTGTACTTTCCAAGCTCGCTCCCAAGCCAATTTTTCGTTGTCGCTGAAATTTCCTTTGGCATCCGCTGAACCCACTATCCAGACTTCTTTATCGCCATTCATGAGGAGATAGAAGGCCAACTGCATCAATTCATGTTGCGCCTTTTCACTGATAAAGGCAGAACCACTCTCAAAATAAATTTCCGTTGAATCAGAAATGATCACTTCTGGAATCATCAATGGATCATTGGATGCCAACAGGCTTGATTGATCATTGTCTTTCCACCAATGCAAACCAGAAAATTCAAAAGGTAAATATTCCCATGCAATTTCTCCTTGGCTGTTGGTATGCAAAACAGCGATTACATGACCTTGCCCATCGACAATGGTCACGGTCTTATCAATCGCTGCATGCTCTGCATCGACCATCAAACGCCACTCATACAATTTTTTGGATACAATCGTTTGACAAAACTCCTTTTCCTTTTTTGTATTCAAGATGGTTTGATCCTTTGCAACACAATAAACCGGTTCATCTGTTTGCAAACAAATTTTCTTAGAATTAGAAGCGTCCTTCCAGTGAAGCTCCAGCAACTCTGTGTTTACGCCACTTGTGTTGCGGTTGGAAACCAATCGTCCTTGAAAACCTTCCACTGGGATCCATTGAAATTCGTCATGGTCGGAATTAATGGGCGATTCCATTTGCCACCTATTCTGCCAATATTCCGATTGGGGCGATTTAAAAATATCCCAATCCCCTTTTTCTGTCGGTGTACTAAAATACAAATCACCATTGTCGACAACTGGAAACTTTTCGTCCTGAACTGAATTCACCCCTGCCGACAAACGAACTGGAAATGTCCACCCCGTTGGTGTCCATATCATCTTATACAGATCAAATCCTCCTATTCCACCGGAACGATTCGAAGAAAATACCAATATTTTGCTCTGCTCATCGAAAAAAGGGTGAATGTCATCAGCCCACTCTCCGCTTGAGATACAAGTAACCTCACCGCTCATTTTCTCCCACATCAATTGCGACTTCACGCTGCCATTCTTGGAGACTTTTTTACTGTAAAAATTTCCAATGGAAGTCATACAGAGCAATTCATCCCCTTCAAAACTGTTCCAGGATTCGCTTCCATTCAATTGATATTTCCATTGAAAACCTGACTTCCATGTTTCTTGGGATTTTTCATTGACAAAGGGTCGGATAACACCTCGTTGATTTCCGGTCACCCAGTATTGTGTCTGACGAACCACCGGATCTGACACCACTTCCAATGACCACTGGCCCCAGATAGGAGACAAGGCGAAAGACAACAGTATGGCGATAAATGCAGTTCTCACAAAACAAAAGTCGCCATCAATAAGCCAAGAAAATGAAGACAACTAAGGAGTTATGAAAATCACTCCGTTAATGGAGGAAGCTTCAGCGCTTCATAGACCAACTCTGCCTCATCATACCAAGCTTGGCCAAACTTTTTGATGAGCGGTTCTTTCAAAAATCGAAACACAGGAACATTCAATTTTGATCCACACTCACACGCCGGTTTGCAGATGGGCCATTGGTGGTAATTGACTCCCGTGTACTCTTTCAACTCCGTAGTTCGAATAGGGTATAAATGACAACTAATGGGCTTTTTCCATTGCGTCTTACCCTCCAAAAAGGCACGTTCATAAGCACATTTGGCTGTCCCGTCTTTCTCATAATATACAAAGGCACACGCGCCATGTTTGCCATACAAAGGGGTGGTCAAATCACCCTCATCATCGACAACAACAAATCCTTGTTCATCAACCGCCTGAATATGTTCAGGTGTCAAATAAACCTTGGCCATTTCCCAATTGGCCTTGAGTTGATCTACTTCATCAGCTTCCAATGGCGCACCACTCTCCCCTTCAACACAGCAGGCGCCTTTGCAGGCCTGCAAATCACACACAAATTTATTCTCAAAAATATCCTCGCTAACGAGCGTATTGCCAATGACTATCATGCCGCGAATTTAGGCCCAAACTTTTGTTCCTTCTGAACAGTTGGCGCAAATATCAATTTCCTTTCGGCCATTTTGCAATCGCATTCGAAATTGCTGGTATGCACGCTGCCGCCAAATCGCGGGTAATCCTTCCGTTTTTAAATTGCCCATGACATACTTCGCATCTTTGTCAAAACAACAAGGCACCACTTTTCCATCCCACGTAATCACACATCCTGACCACATTCGCCAACAGTGATTGTCCAATTGATTTTTGATTTCCCATTGTCCATTCAAATTGCGTCGATATCGACGATACTTCTCTTGCTCTGGCATGAGCGGATGTTGATCTTTGGGTTGGTACAATTGAGCAGTTTTCAAACGCAATTCATCAGCGCCCACTTCCTTCACCCATTTCTCTACCAATGGTATTTCAAGTTCGTTCGGTTTGACAACCAACATTTGAACGATGATTTCCGGATGTCGCAATCCGCGCGCGCTTCGCCCCTTGACCAATCGCTCGACACCTTGCATCACTTCATTGACATTCCCGTTTACCCTGTATTGCTCATAAACCGCTTGGCTGAACCCATCCAAACTAATGATCATGCGGTCCAATCCCGAATCCAAAATGGCTTCAACATTTCCTTCATCCAAAAAATGACCATTGGTCGATACAGCCGTAAAAATCTTGTTCTCTTTTGCCTTGGCAATCATTGCCAAAAGTTTGGGATGAATAAATGGCTCTCCTTGAAAATAAAAATTCAAATACATCAAATGCTGCCGCCAATCTTTCACCCAATTTTCAAAATCAGATAACTTGAGATTACCCGTTGCGCGCTCAAAAGACTTTAGTCCAGATGGACATTCGGGACAACCCAAATTGCAAGCCGTGGTGGGTTCTATGCTCATTGAAATGGGCAGACCCCAAGGTTGTTTGATCCAACCCAATCTCGAAAAAAAATATCCGAGATACACCAATAAAGCATTCCAACATTTCCGGAAAGTAAGAACTGCAAAAAAACTTTTTAATCGATCACCCGCACTCACCTAAAAATCAATCTACATTAAACTGCAAGGACATGGTGATGCTGGCTGACTTTTCGCGAGAACTCGTATTCAATGAACCTCCCCATGAGAAATCATCTTCAGATGAATTGGGGGCTACGATTTGAAAAACGCCCATATCTCCATTCTTCAAATTGCCGAGTGATGAGCCCGACTCATCAGCGATTTTTTCAGCACGCAATCGAGCATCCTTGGTCGCCTCTGCAATCATCTCAATTTTTAAATTGGCCAATTGGGTGTAATAATATTCTGGAGCAGAGGAATTAAATTCCAAACCTTGATTGATCAACTCCGTTACCTCACGAGACAACTTCTCAATGCGATCAACATCCTTGGATTCTATTTTCACCACTTGGGTCAAAAGGTACCCTGCGAAATAGGTGGACTCATTGCCGTCTTTGTCCGTTTCGGAGCGATACGTCTTTTGTATATCCACCGCATCAAAAACGGGAACATTGTTTTGAACTCCTTTGCTCTTCAAGTATTTTTTTACCACTTCAATATCTTGATTCAATAAATCATACGCCTCTTTTAAAGTAGAAGCATTGCGACTGAAGCTTCCACGCCAAACAATCAAATCAGATGAAAAGGTCTTTTCCGCCTTGCCCACAACACTGATAACATTCTCTCCTTGATTTCTATTTTTAAATGCCCCGCCTAATACCAAGGCCGTTGCGATCATGGCAATACCCCAAATGATGGATTTTCGAATGTCCGTATTTTGATTCATGTAACGAATGTAATGAGAAAAAGTGGAGCAGTACAAGCGATTAAAATTATCTTTACCGCATGAAAATGATTGAACTTTTAAAAGCCTACGAAAATCGTCAACCCGAGATTGTATTTGAATGGAAAGATCGTGAAACAGAAGCAGAAGGATGGGTAGTCATCAATTCCTTGCGTGGAGGAGCAGCCGGTGGCGGAACTAGAATGCGCAAAGGATTGGACAAGCGAGAAGTAGAATCATTGGCCAAAACGATGGAGATCAAATTCACCGTTAGCGGTCCTGCTATTGGTGGTGCAAAAAGCGGAATCAATTTCGATCCACAAGATCCACGAAAAAATGGCGTACTACAACGATGGTATGCTGCCGTAAAACCTTTGTTGAAGAATTACTACGGAACAGGTGGAGATTTGAATGTTGACGAAATTCACGAAGTAATTCCGATTACCGAGAACAATGGCGTTTGGCATCCACAAGAGGGTGTTTTCAATGGGCACTTCAATCCAAGTGAAGCGCAGAAAGTGCGTAGAATTGGTCAATTGAGACAAGGTGTCATCAAAGTTTTGGATACAGAAAATCTGAGTCCGGCTTTAAACAAGGCGTATAAAGTTGCTGATATGATCACCGGTTACGGTGTTGCACACAGCGTATTCCACTATTACAACATTTGGGGCGGTGACATTCAAGGCAAAAAAGTGATCGTTCAAGGTTGGGGTAATGTCGGTGCAGCCGCTGCGTTCTACATGGCACAAGCGGGAGCCAAAGTAGTGGGTATCATCGACAGAAATGGAGGAATCATTGATGAAAATGGAATGTCTTTCGAAGAGATCAAAAATCTCTTCCTACAAAGAGAAGGCAACACATTGGTAAGTGAAAAAATGATCTCCTTTGAAGAGATCAATCAAAAAATTTGGGATGTTTCAGCAGATGTTTTCTTGCCTTGTGCAGCTTCTCGTTTGGTGACCCAAGATCAAGTAGATCGCATGATTCAAAAAGGATTGCAAGTCATTAGCTGTGGTGCTAATGTTCCTTTTGCTGACAAAGAAATATTCTTTGGGCCCATCGCAGAAAGCGTCGACCAGCGCATTGCTTTGATTCCGGATTTCATTGCCAACTGCGGAATGGCGCGCGTTTTTGCATATTTGATGAGCACTGACTTACATCAATTGGACGATCAAGCAATTTTCGATGACTCGAGTGAAACCATCAAAAAAGGGTTAGAAGAAATTTTTGCAGTACATACCGCCAAGACGCATATCACAGCTGCTGCTTTCGATATTGCATTGAAGAAATTGAATAGCGCTCAATAAAATTTTCCAGACCTTTCTGCGTTGACAGTTGTCGTATGAAAAAAATTTTAGGTTTTGTCCTATTCTGCAGTTTCCACTTTTGGGGATTGTCTCAATCCATTGGAACATGGCAAGACGGATTTTCGTACAACAATATTTTGAAGCTCACCACAGGTGAAGAAAATGAAATTATTGCCGTTGCATCCAATGGAATTTTCATTTACAACACCGTCGATCAAAGCATTACCAAATTCAACAAAACGCTTCAGCTGAGCGATGTTGGCGTATCGGCTATTCATTACGAAAAAGCACAAAAGCAATTGTTGGTTGGATATAGCAATGGCAATTTTGATCTGGTTACCAAGGATGGCACATTTAATATTTCTGACATTGTACATTCTACCATTATCGGAAACAAAAACATCAACGATATTCAAGTATGGAACCACTACGCGTATCTCGCCACCGGGATTGGTATCGTAGTCATGGACTTGGAAAGATTGGAAGTAAAATCAACCTACCTCATCGGCAATCAAGGGGTGGCTGCTCCTGTCAATCAGAGCATCATTCAAAATGATACGTTGTATGCCATTGGACAAAACTTTATACGCTATGCGCCCATCACGGATCCCTTTTTGGCCAATTTCCAAGTGTGGACAACCATCAACAATTTACCGACGAGCAGCGAAATTATCGGTGCCGCTTTGTGGGGAAATCAATGGAAGGTTGCTTTTGACATTGCGGAAGGTGATCAAATTTGGCAATCAACAGGAGGAATAAACTGGGATCTCATCCAAACTTTGAATACTGGTGAAGAATGTCAGAACCTGTGGTTCAACGAATCCTTTTGGACACTCTCCAAAAACAATGGATACACAGTTTTCAATCCGGACAATTCTGTTGTTTTTTCAGACAACCAAAATCTATGGCTTTATCTCAACGTCAATCAATGCATTGTTGATGATAGAAACACATTTTGGATGGGTAACAGAACTTTTGGTTTGAATTTCCACAAGTCCACTGGCGAAGAGAATATGATCATTCCGCAAGGTCCTCAATCCGACGGAATGCGCAGGGTGAACGGTTACAATGAAAATGTTTGGATCGCTACGGGAAATATTTATCCGTGGTGGGGAAATACCTACAATACGGGATCGCTCACTGCACACATCGCCAACACATGGTACAATACTCCGTTTGGACAAGGTGGTAATGATTTCGGAAATGCAGTGCAAGACGTTTTGGATGTTGCCATTGACCCAACCGATGTGCAGCACGTACTTTTTGGAAGTTGGGAAAATGGATTGATTGAAAAAAATGCAGACGGTAGTTTAAATTACTACAATGCACAAACCAACAATTCGCCATTTCAAGCAGGACCATTCGATGCCGATTTAGGCTGGACAGGCGTTGCTGGAATTGGATTTGATCTCAATGGAAATGCTTGGGTTTCGAATAGTTATTCTGAAAATCCATTGGTTTATTTCTCCAAAGAGAAAGTTTTCACGCCTTATTCATTGGCCCCATTTGTCACCCAATCGGATATCATCGATCAGGTGATTCACACCCAAGAAAATTACGTATTTGCCATTGTGAAGGGTCGTGGCATTCTAGCCTTGAATTACAACCAAACCCCCACCAAGTTGAGTGATGATGATTTTAAATTACTCACAGATAAAGAAGGTGAAGGCGGATTGCCCACCAAAGATATTTATTGCATGGCCGAGGATTTGGACGGTGCCATTTGGGTAGGAACACTCAGAGGGGTTGCCATATTCTACAACCAACCCAGCATATTTACCGAATCGAATTTCGATGCAGAACAAATTTTTATCACACAAGATGGAAACGTTCAAATTCTGCTCGAAACAGAAGCCATCAATAGCATAGAAATCGATGGTGGTAATAACAAATGGATTGCCACTCAAAAAAATGGAGTCTTCCAATTTAGTCCAGACGGACTCACACAATTGGAGCACTTCACCGCTGAAAACAGTCCGCTTCCATCCAATAACGTTTATGACATAGGAATCAATCAAGCCAATGGATTGCTCTACTTTGCGACAGACAAAGGCCTCGTGATGTACACTGGAAATTCTACCAACTTTGATGATAAAATGAACAGTGTTCATTGCTTCCCTAATCCTGTTGAAGCTGATTTTGACGGACCTATTTCTATTGAAGGGTTGGCCTACCAAACAACGGTTCACATTACCGACACCAATGGTAAATTGGTATTCACAGGACAAAGTCAAGGCGGACGCTTGGTATGGGATGGCAAACTCCCTGATGGAACACGCCCCCCCAACGGAATCTATTTTGTAATGGCTGCTAATCCCGAAGGCAAAGTTGATAACGTTACAAAAATTGCATTCGTAAAATAGTTTTTTTTGTTTCCTTTACAGCATGATTTTCATGCAAGCAACAGAAACACCATCCTTGGACATCATTGAATTGTTGTTCAAAGGAGGTTGGGTAATGATTCCCTTATCCTTTATTTTTCTTTGGGCCGTTTATCTCATCATCGAACGTTGGCTTTATTTCTCTCAACAAGAAAAGTCGATTTCTGAAAAGTCAAAAAGACACATCGAGTTACTTCGATCTGGAGAAGGACATGGCGCACAGCAACTTTGTACCACTGTTCCAGGCGCTTGGGGCCGTGTATTCATCCATGCAGGAAGTGGGGCAAAGCAAGAGGAGGCCGACCAATTGCTTTCTGATGCAGCGAATTTAGAAATCGCCCAATTCGAGAAAAATCTTTCCGGCCTCTCCCTCATTGCGGGCATTGCTCCGCTGTTGGGATTCATCGGAACCATTGCCGGCGTTATCACTATCTTTTTTGATATCTCGGTGACACAGGACATCAGCATTGCAGTCATCAGTGAAGGTTTGTATCAAAAAATGATCTCATCAGCATCGGGATTGATGATTGGAATTATAGCCTTCGGTGCGCACCATCTATTTCAACAACGCATCGATCGATTTGCCAGACAAATTCAAGAACATGCCTTGTTGGTTAAATTGGCCATGATCGAAAGTCGCCACTGATATGCAACTGAACCGCAGAAATAAAAACCGTGCAGAGGTCAGTACGCATTCGCTGAATGACATCATGTTCTTCTTGCTCTTGTTTTTCTTGATTCTTTCGACAATGGCACATCCTAATGTGATCAAAGTATTGTTGCCCGAATCCAAAGAGGCCGCAGCCAAAGAAGCCAAGCAAAATGCACAGCTCACAGTAGATGCACAGAAGCATTATTACCTCGAAAACATCCCTTGCACATCCGAAGAATTAGAACGCAAATTGGGTTTGCTCTCAGCCAAGGACAGTACAATAGGTGTATCAATACAAATGGACAAAACACTCAGTGTTCAAGACTTGGTGGATGTTATGGAAATGGGCAAAAGACAACAAGTCAAAATGTTTTTAAAGACAACTCAACCGCAATAATGGAACTGGGAATCATTGTTCTTTTCGTCATCGGCTACATCCTCATTGCTACTGAGCATACGGTGAAAATTGACAAAGCCGCCACTGCTCTATTTATCGGGGTTGCCTGTTGGAGTCTGCTCGTCATCGGGATTCATGAAATTCCAAGTTCTTTTGCTCAAGAATTTGATCAATGGAAATCACTACACCCAGAAAACACATTCGGTATAAAAGGATTTTTTGAATTTCGCCTTGAACATCACATCCAAGAAATATCCAGTATTTTATTGTTTTTGATGGGAGCCATGACCATCGTCGAAATCATCGATGCTCACAATGGATTTGAAATCATCACCAACAAAATCACATCTAAGAAAAAAGTAACTCTCCTTTGGACCATTTCGCTTTTGACTTTCTTTTTGTCTGCAGCGTTGGATAATCTAACGACGGCGATCGTTATGGTGAGTTTGATTCGCAAGATTATCCCTGACAAAGAAACCAAGTGGCTATTTGGCGGGATTATCGTGATTGCGGCAAATGCAGGCGGAGCATGGTCGCCCATTGGCGATGTCACCACGACCATGCTGTGGATTGGCGGGCAAGTATCCAGTGCAGGACTCATTCAGAATTTATTTCTTCCTGCACTCATTAGCCTTTTGGCACCCGTGCTCACTTTAAGCTTTGTTTTAAAAGGCAATATCGAGAATTTTGAAAAAAAGCAAAATCAAATCATCGTATCAAAAAGAGAACAATACACCACTCTGATCCTGGGACTAGGCGGATTGTTGATGGTACCTGTTTTCAAAAGCATTACTCACCTTCCTCCGTTTATGGGTATCATGCTCAGCTTGGGCGTTCTTTGGATGGTTACTGAACGCTTGCACGGACAAAAATCAGATGAAGCAAAATCCGAACTTTCTGCCCTAACTGCGCTGAGAAAAATTGATATGCCCTCCGTTCTTTTCTTTCTGGGAATCCTATTAGCGGTAAGCGCTTTGCAGGAAATGGGCGCATTGGTTCAAGCTTCCGCTTGGCTAAAAAACAGCTTCAACAATCCGTACACCATCAATATGCTGATTGGTCTTTTATCGGCCATTATTGACAATGTTCCTTTGGTTGCCGCCAGCATGGGCATGTATCCAATTGCAGAATTTACCAATGATCCTTGGCTCCAACATTTCGTTCATGATGGTGTGTTTTGGGAATTCCTAGCCTACTGTGCCGGCACTGGCGGAAGCATACTCATCATTGGCTCCGCAGCAGGTGTTGCTGTTATGGGATTGGAAAAAATAACTTTCGGATGGTATTTGAAAAACATCGCTCCTTGGGCATTGATTGGATACCTATCGGGCGGTGCATTTTACATCTTGATGCATCTGTAAGTATCAACGTTCCGCGTTGAATAACTCCTATTATTTTCAGTTGATTCAAAACAAATTCAAATCATCTTCGTTTCGTAAACAATAACAAACGAACATGACATTGGATATGATTTTTTTACAAGCAGCGGTTAACCTTCCCGATGCTGCAGCACCTCACAATACGACAATCGCTGAAACTTTGATGCATCAATTGCAATCTGGTTGGTACATTTATGTGCCTCAGATCATCATGAGCATCTTGAGTGTCTATATCATTTTCGATCGTTGGGTGGCTACTAAAAATGCATTAAAAAGCGAGGCCAATTTCATTCCTCGTGTGAAAGAATATATCTATGCTGGAAAGTTAGAAAACGCAAAAGACTTGGCTAAAAACGTCAATACACCAGAAGGAGTTATTATTTTAAAAGGATTGAATCGTCTGGGAAAGCCGGTCAATGATATCAAAAAGGCCATTGAGCAATCTGGAAAACAAGAGGTCGCTAAATTAGAAAAGAACGTAATCGTATTGGCGACTGTGGCTGGTGTTGCTCCAGTATTCGGATTCTTAGGAACTGTATTCGGCGTTATCACCATCTTCAAAGACATCGCAGAAGCGGGTTCATTACAAATCAGCACAGTATCTGAAGGGTTGTATTTGAAGATGATTTCATCGGCAGTTGGATTGATCGTTTTCATGATTGCCCACATCGGCTACAACATCATGATCTCTCGTATCAACCGAGTGGTGAATAAGATGGAAGCGAGCGCTTTGGAATTCATTGACATTTTAGAAGAACCAACAAATCGCTAATTATGGATTTTGGTAGAAAAAACAAAGTGCATGTAGAGCCAGCTATGTCAGCCCTGTCTGACATCATCTTCATGCTCCTCATCTTCTTCATTATTGCCAGTACTTTGGCAGTAAACGGAGAGGCTGTGAACCTTCCCAAGACTTCTACGGGAGCGCCAACTGTGGGAAGTACAACCATTACCATCACAAAAGATTTGGTGTATTCATTGAACAATGAGCCCATCGCCAAAGAACAGCTAAAAGAAAGATTGCAAAGTTACTTTTTCGGCAGACCTCAAGAAAATAGAACCGTCATCTTGAACGTGGACAGAGATGTTCCTACAGGAGAAACGATTGAACTTTTTTCTACCTTGAAGGTACTGCATTGTGAACCTGTTATTGCAACACAATCACCCAAGTAAAAAACATGCAGCGATACATCCCATTTTTAGGCACAACCATCTTTCACATCTTTGCAGCATCCTTGCTGATCTTGGGAATGAGAAGTTGTCAAAAACTACCACCCATTGAGCCCATTCAATATGAGTCGCTCAACCTTGCTGCGTTGGGAGATTTTGAACCTGGTGAAGGAGAGTATGTCGACTTGGGTGCTGAAACCTCGGCTATTCAGGCCGCTGGTGGCGATGTCCAAAATTTAATCAGTGACGCAACGGCACAAACTACTGCACAAGGAAGTGAGAGTCCCACCGAATCTACTACTCCATCCGAGAATCCTGGGCCTTCCCCTCAAGAAGTTGAGAATGCAGCCAAATCGAGCAAAATCAACAATCTTTTCGCTAAGAAAGGAGGCAACTCCAGCGCTGGTGAAACACCAGGGGGAACCGGAATTGAGGGCAACCCCAACGGCGATATCAATGGGAAAGGAATGTTCGGAGGAAAGGGAGGAAACGGCACCAAGGGAGAATGGAATCTAAAAGGTAGAGGATTGGCCAAAGCGCCTTCATTGGAAAGCAAGCCAGATTTTGAGGGGACCATTTTCGTCAATATCACTGTGGACAATGCAGGAAATGTCGTTTCTGCTACTGCTGATCCCATCAAATCAAAAGTCAGTGGTGAGGGTTTCAAGCAACTTTCTGAACTAGCCATCCGAGCTGCCAAAGCCACCAAATTCAGCACTGATGCCGATGCCAAAAAACAAGTGGGCTCGGTGGTCATTACGTTCAAATTAAAATGACCTATCCAGAAGTTCTGGAATATTTATTTGCACAACTTCCGATGTTCCATCGGGTGGGCGCTGCTGCTTATAAACCTTCTTTAAAAAATACGGAGGCATTGTGCCAATGGCTTGGCAATCCCGAACGAAAAATTCAAACCATTCACGTGGGCGGAACCAATGGGAAAGGCTCAACTGCTCATCTCATATCCGCAGCGCTCCAATCCGCAGGGTGCAAAGTTGGACTTTACACCTCACCGCATTTGATCGACTTTAGAGAGCGAATTAAAATCAATGGCGATTGGATTTCAGAAGAATTTGTGACCGATTTCGTTCAACGCTATAAAAATTCAAATTGCATTTCATTACAACCTTCCTTTTTTGAATTAACTTTTGCCATGGCGGTCGATTTCTTCGCCCATGAGCAAGTTGAAATAGCGATTATCGAGGTGGGAATGGGAGGCAGATTAGACAGTACCAATGTGATTCAACCCTTGATATCAGTATTGACGAATGTCTCCAAAGACCACATGCAATTTTTAGGAGATACGATTCCAAAAATTGCGACTGAAAAAGCGGGCATCATCAAACCCAATACTCCCGTTGCTTTGGGAATCATGCAGCCTGAAGCTTTGGCAGTTTTTAAAGAAAAAGCCGTTCAATTGAATTGCAAATTTCAAGAAGCGAACTTCGGAATAACAACACCCCATTGCGGCTTAAAAGGAGACTATCAAAAAGAAAATACGATCACCGCATTTATTGCGCTTCAAATGATCAACGAGCATTTTCCCTTGCTCAATCCAACCCATATCGAAAAAGGATTTTTACATGTCAAAGAGTTGACCGGCATTCAAGGAAGGTGGGAAATACTGCAAGAAAATAATCCCATCATCATTGCTGATGTTGGGCACAACGAAGATGGAATCAAGTGGGTTTTCAAGCAAGTAAGCCAAATGTCCTTCCAAAAATTACACATCGTTTTGGGAATGGTCAACGACAAAGACCTTGATCATGTTCTAAGCTTGTTGCCTCAAAATGCACATTACTACTTTTGCAAAGCCAATATCCCTCGAGGATTAGAAGTTCACATCCTGGCTGAAAAAGCTAATTTTCATGGACTGAAAGGTGAACTATTTTCTTCAGTACAAAATGCGTTTGAAGCAGCCAAAGCATCTGCGTCCGGTGATGACTTTATATTGGTTACCGGATCTTTTTTTACTGTGGCGGAAATTCTGTAATTAAAAAGATTTCCAACCTTGTGCTTTTAATTCAATCGCTTCATTTCCTCTCGTGATCAATCTGCAACCTGAATGTTGTTCCGTGATATGACCGATGACGGTAAAATGAGGACTGCCTTTGATTTTTTCATAATCGCTTTGCGCAATGGTAAACAACAATTCGTAATCCTCTCCACCATTCAATGCACATGTAGTCGCGTCCAAGTTAAACTCTTCAGCGGCGCGCTGTAAATCAGGAGAAATTGGAATCTTGTTCTCATACAAATCACAACCCACTTGGCTTTGTTTGCATATGTGCAATATTTCTGAAGACAATCCATCTGAAATATCAATCATCGAGGTAGGAACAAGCTTTAAGTCATTCAAATATTCAATGGCATCCATTCGGGCCTCAGGTTTGAGTTGACGTTGCAACAAATATTCGTAGCCCTCCAAGTCCGGTTGAATACTCGGAGTTGCCTTGTACACTTCCTTCTCTCTTTCTAAAATCTGAAGTCCCATATATGCAGCGCCCAAATCACCCGTCACGACCAAAAGGTCATTTACTTTGGCACCATCACGCGTGACTACTTTTTCCGGTAAAACTTCTCCGATTGCGGTGACCGAAATCGTCAAGCCTTGAAGTGCCGACGAAGAATCTCCTCCAATCAAATCAACATTGTATCGCTCACAAGCCAACTTCATTCCAGCATACAATTCTTCCATGGCCTCCAAAGAAAAACGATTGCTCACCGCGTAACTGACAGTGATATATTTGGGAGTAGCATTCATGGCGCAGATGTCACTAACATTCACTGCAATGGCCTTGTATCCCAAATGCTTCAATGGCATATACATCAAATCAAAATGAACGCCCTCAACCAGCAAGTCAGTCGTGACGACTTGATCATACATGCCGCCTGTCGCAATGATGGCCGCATCGTCTCCAACACCTTTCAAAGTCGACTCATGTTGGATGGAGAAATATTGCGTTAAATGTTCGATTAAGGCAAATTCGCCAATGCTATTGAGTTCTGTACGTGATTCCATGCGGCAAAGATAAGGTCTCAACCTTGATGTTGACGCACTGCTTTGATCATGATCTGAACAGAACGCCTTCCATTGAATTCATTGATTTCTAAAGCACCCAAAATATCCAGCTGGGGGTATTGAAAAACATCCCACTCTTTGGCTAATCCGAATCCAACTGCATCGATGTATCCCCGGCTTTCTTGTTGTCTTAAAGCACACTTGATGTGCTTTTGATCCGCTCCAATTTTCTTCGGCGGATAGGCATGCTGTACGTTTTCAAATAAAAATACCGGCGCCATATTATCAGGACCAAATGGGGCCATGGATTTGATTTCTTCTACCCAACTCAAATCCACATCATTCATTCGCATGGGGATGTCGTAATAGGCCACTGGTTCAGATCGCTCTCCTTTCATCATTTCTTTTACCACTTCATTAAATCGAAGCGCAAAGGCTTCCATTTTTTCCGGTAAAACAGTCAATCCCGCTGCCATGGTATGCCCACCAAATTGAACGATCTCATCTTTGCAACTTTCCAGCGCAGCATATAAATCAACTCCCTCAATAGAACGACCACTACCCGCGTAAACATCGTGACTCTTGGTGAACACAATGGTCGGTCGATAATATTTTTCAATCAATCGAGACGCGACAATTCCTATTACTCCTTTCAACCATTCATCATCATATACCACCGTTACAAAAGAAGCTTCATGTTGAGGATCCGCTTCTACCTTAGCCAACGCGGAAGCCGAAACTTCTTGATCAATGCTTCTGCGAGACAAATTAAAATCCTCAACTTGCTGCGCCAATTGATCCACTTCTGCTTCCTCTTGTGCAATGATCAACTTCACAGCTTCATTGCCTGAGGCCACTCTGCCCGCGGCATTGATTCTAGGCGCCAACAAAAAAACAAGATCGGTAACATCCCACGTGGTGCGCTTGGTGCCTGATTTTCGCAACAAGGCCGCCAAGCCTGGTCGCAAATAACGATTCATCAAATACAATCCTTTGGCCACCAAGGTGCGGTTTTCATCCAACATGGGAACAATATCCGCTCCAGCAGCAATCGCTACCAAATCATGATATTGAGACGGATGACTATTGGGATGAGGATGACGCTCTGTGTACGCAACAATCAATTTATAGCCCACACCGCATCCACTCAACCCGGTAAATGGATAGGCACAGTCTTTTCGCTTGGGATTGAGCAAAGCATTGGCCTTGGGAAGTTCGCCAGGTTCGTGGTGATCGCAGACGATTACATCGATACCAGCATTTCTGCACAATTCAATTCGCGCTCCATCTTTGGTACCGCAATCCAAAGTGATCACCAAGTCCATTTTTTGATCGATCGCATACTGCGCGCCGGTGATCGAAAATCCATATCCCTCTTCGTAACGATTGGGAATATAAAAAGTAGTGTTGGCTCCCAATTTGGTGAGCCACTCATACATCATGGCTACGGATGTTGTTCCATCAACATCGTAATCACCAAAAACCAAAATGCGCTTTCCTTCACTCAAATGTTCGTGTAAAATCTCCACCGCGACATCCATGTCCTTCATCAAAAAAGGATCATGCTCTGGATGATGCATCGGTTGGGAAAACGAATGCCAGTCGGATATGTTGCGAGACCGAATCAATTGCTCCATGGGTCTTTCAGCTGCACCCGCAACAAAACTTTCATTTCTTTTTTTCCAAATCATGTTGCAAAGTTGACCCTTTTATTCAACCTTTCCAAATCATGCATAACAACGGCATAACCTGACATAATGCAACCTAAATCTGAACTTTATGGTCTTTTTTGTATATTCACCCCCTTAAAGAGTGTTGAACATATGAAAACAAGATTTTTCACCGGTTTATTTCTGTCAGCAATTGCTGCCATGATCCTTTTGACAGGATGTCCTAATCCTGATAACAAAATACCACCCAATTGTTTTGATGGTATTTTAAACAATGGTGAGCAAATGATTGACTGCGGTGGTCCTTGCGAAGAATGTGACCATTGTTTAGACGGAATTTTCCAACCTGACTTGGGTGAAACTTGGTTGGATTGCGGTGGTGAGTGTGGTCCTTGTGACCCTTGCGCCAACGGTATCCAAGATACATTGGAATTAGGCGGAGATGAAACAGGTGTTGACTGCGGTGGTACCAACTGTGGACCATGCGGTGACTTGTGTGGAGATGGACTTTTGAATGGTAATGAAACACAAATCGATTGCAACGACGGTCCTTACATCGACAACAACGGAAACAACGTTTACGATGCTGGTGATGTTTACACAGGAAATTGTCAAATCTGCCCATCTTGTTCTGATGGTATCATGAACGGTACTGAAATCGGAATCGATTGCGGTGGTACAATGTGTCAAGTTTGTGCCAATGAAAGTAATTGTACCAACAGCTTGATTGATGGTGACGAATTCTGGACAGACTGTGGTGGCACGAACTGCCCTGATTGCATTCGCATCGTAGACTGGACCGTTGGCGGAATCAATCACACTTCTTTGACTTTTGTTGAATCATACTCCAACTATGACTTTGATGTGACTGGAACGACATTGGACAACCTCAGTTTCCAAGTAAAAATCAATGAGCCTGCTTCTGGATGGATACCAGGCGTAGTGGTGAATTTGAATCCTTCTGTTACCGACGCGTTGGTGTACATGGATGCCAATGGAACTTCTTACAGCACAACAACCAATGGTGGTTCAGGAACTTTCACTTTGATCAAGTTTACCAATTCTCCCGCTCTTGGATACATCAGAGGTTCATTTACTGGAACTTTGAAAGCAAGCAATGGAGCAACAGTGAATATTACCAACGGATTATTCCAAGTGAAATTCCAATAATGAGTTGATACAAAAAACAAAAAAGCCTCGAAAATTTCGAGGCTTTTTTTATGCAGGTTTTTGAGCAAACAACATTTCCCTTTTTCCAGGAGGGCCAGGCAATCTTTTCACAGCAAATCCTGCCGATTGTAAATTCCTTCGCACTGCACCCTTGGCGCAATAACTCACCCAAATTCCCCCTGGATGAAGTAGATCAAAACATTTTTGCATCACCTCACTCTCCCACAAACTCGGCTCTACACTTGGTCCAAATGCATCAAAATAAATCAAATCAAAACGGTCAGACGTTGTCCAACTCATCAAGCCCTGTTGGCACTTGGTAAAATTCAATGAGCCCAATGCAATCCAGGAATCAAAAGAAGATGCATGAATCGCTTTGAAAAAATCGTTTGAATGTTTTTGACATTCTATCCATTGTTGAATCACGTCGTCCTCAATAGGAAAAGGCTCCAAAGCGCAATATTGAATGGGATATCGGGCATGGATTGCTGTTAAAACAACATTCAAACCTGTTCCCATGCCCACTTCCAAAATGGAAATGGGTCCATTAAAACATTTCAAACCATTCTCAATAAATACATGCATGCTCTCTTGTTCAGCGCCGTGCTTGGAATGGTAAGTCTCTTCCACTCCTGGTATGCGCAGCGTATATGATCCATCCTCTGTAGGCATTACCTCACGCGCTCTCAGTTTGTTCACCGCTGAATTGTTCATAGGTTTTAATTGGCTTAAAAAGATTGTATCCTACTAAAATTACCTTCGTACTGTAATTTAAAAATCATGGCAAAGAAAACCAAAAGTGCAGCAACAAAGAAGAAGGCTTCTTTCTTTTCTGAGAAAAGTTTACAATTCTTAGAAACCTATATCAACAACGCCGCTCCAACGGGGTTTGAATCTCCAGGACAACAATTGTGGCTGGATTATATCCGTCCCTATGTAGACGAATACATGGTGGACACCTACGGAACAGTTGTTGGAGTAATCAATCCAAAGGCTCCGTATAAAGTTGTCGTAGAAGCCCACGCAGATGAGATTTCTTGGTTTGTTCATTACATCACATCTGATGGATTTATTTATCTACGCAGAAATGGCGGAAGTGATCACATGATTGCTCCGAGTAAACGCGTCAACATTCATACACCAACAGGAGTAGTGAAAGGTGTTTTTGGATGGCCTGCTATTCACGTTCGTACCCCAGACAAAGAGGAAACACCGAGCATGCGCAACATATTCTTAGACGTCGGCGCTGCATCTAAAAAAGAAGTTGAGGACATGGGAATTCATGTCGGTTGTGTGGCCACATTTGACGATGAATTCATGATTTTGAACGATCGCTTCTTTGTCGGTCGTGCATTGGACAACCGCATCGGTGGTTTCATGATTGCTGAGGTAGCCCGCTTATTAAAAGAAAGAAAAGACAAATTGCCATTTGGTATTTATTTCACAAACTCTGTTCAAGAAGAAATAGGCCTCCGTGGCGCCGAAATGATTGCACACCGCATCAACCCTGATGTTGCCATTGTTACGGATGTTTGTCATGATAGCTCAACACCCATGATGAACAAGGTTAGAGACGGAGAATTGTCGGCTGGAAAAGGACCCGTATTGAGTTATGGCCCTGCTGTTCAAACCAACTTATTGAAACACATCATCGATGTGGCTGGCAAATATAAAATCGATATTCAAAGACAAGTAGCATCAAGAAGTACAGGAACAGACACCGATGCATTTGCTTACAGCAATGCAGGTGTTGCCAGCGCCTTGATCTCTCTTCCTTTGCGCTACATGCACACTACCGTTGAAATGGTGGATAAAAAGGATGTAGAAAGTGTCATTGAATTGATTTACGCCAGCGTCAAGGCCATCAAAAATGGTCACGATTGGAGATATATTAAATAGTGGATCAGTATATCAGTGGATCGGTCATATGCTGATCCACTGATTTACCGATCTACTGATTTCCCCCTGCTCTATCTCATTTTTTCAGTTTTTTCAGTTTCCTTACCTTTGCGACACGATTCAATGAAAGTCGAACTAAATCAATAAAAAATGAACCACG